>DASZLH010000150.1:0-4027 GCA_035552495.1 Kapaibacterium sp. (SeqCode)
TGCAAAATTCCGACGACAACATCCTATTGGCAAATATATCTTGGACTTTTATTGCTCTAAAGCACGGCTCGCAATTGAACTCGACGGAGCAGTACATCAAGGACATGAAGAAGAAGATGCGTGGCGAGAAAAAATTGTAGGAACGCATGGAATTCGATTTTTACGCTTTACAAATGAAGAAGTTGAAAATAATATCGAGAGCGTTTTGAAGTGCATACAAGAAGCAATTTTTATTTAGGTTCTGGGGCTGCCTCATCCCCCCAGCCCCCTTCTCCCTGCTGGGAGAAGGGGGAGTGATAAGAAAACATTTTAACAATTCCTTTTCCCTGCTGGGAGAAGGAGGAGTAAGACGTCCCGCTGCAGCCTCTCACATGTAGGAAGATATAAAAAATTAAAAGCCCCCCTCTCCCAGCAGGGAGAGGGGGGTTGGGGGGTGAGGCGGACCCTATCACACCTTAACCTTAAACAACGGGATCGTCTGGAATGCCGTGTGTTCTTCTTCGATACGCGACTCATGCGCGTGCAGGAGATCGCTGCGGGTCAGGATACCGATGAGCTGGAGCGGATTCTCGCGCAGTACGACAGGGACGCGCCCGACTTTTTCGGTTACCATCAGGTCGGCTGCCTCACGGAGCGTATTGTCCTCGAAGACAACGGCCGGGACGCGGTGAATAACCGACCCGATGGTCTCTGCTACATCTCGTTCGGCAAAAATATCTTTGCGAGTAACGACGCCGGCAAGTTCGCCCTGCTTATCGAGCACGGGGTAACCTCCATGCTGCGAGCCTTCCTCATGCGCGCGCATCCATGTGCGCACATCTTCGATCGTCTGCTCTGCCCGAAGTGTCGTGACTTGCCGCATCACTGCATCGCGGACCAACCTACGCGAAAGATGATCGGCCGCATATTCGCTCGGAACATGCAACCCGCGCCGCGCGATTTTTTCGGTCATGATCGTATGCTTCATCATGATAGATGATATCAGGTACGCGGCCGTGCATCCGCCGAGGAGTGGAAGCAAGCCGGAGGATTGCAGCGTCGTCTCGAACGCGAATACGACCGAAGCCAGCAGCGCGCGCGAAGCGCCGGCGAACATTGCGGCCATGCCGATAAGGCCTGCCATGCGCGGATCGATTCCGAGATCGGGGAACATGTAGTGAATGCCGATCGCAATGGCCGCGCCCAGTGTGCCGCCAATCGTAAAGAGCGGCGCCAGCGTCCCGCCTGATGTTCCACTGCCGAGCGCAATCGCCCAGCTTAAAAATTTAAATGCGCCAAGCAGGATCAGGGCTTCGCTCGTAAACGATCCATTGAGAAATCCCGCAATATTATCGTAACCTACACCCATCGTCCGCGGCACGAAATACCCGATCACACCGACCGCAATTCCTCCCAAAGCCGGCCACCACATCCAATGGATCGGTATCTTTTCAAACGCATCTTCGACCCAATAGACCAGCCGAGTCACCCACACGGAAAGTACTCCGACTGCCGCGCCGATCAGCACATACGTCAGGATTGCGCCTTCGGTCGGGGTAGGCAAATTCGGCATGGCAAATACGGGCTTGAGTCCATCGAAGAATACGCGTATGGCCGTCGCTGCCACGGCAGCAATGGCCACCGGAATAAACGAGCGGCTCCGAAATTCGAAGAGCAATAATTCGATCGCGAGCAGCACCGCCGAAACCGGCGAGCCGAAGATCGCAGCCATGCCCGCCGCAGCGCCCGCTGCGAGCAGTGTCTTGCGTTCGTCGGCGGTCGTTTTGAGTAATTGCCCGGCAAGCGAGCCGAGCGCGCCACCCGTTGCGATGATCGGTCCTTCGGCGCCGAACGGCCCGCCCGTGCCAATCGAGAATGCTGCTGAAACAGGTTTGAGTATCGTAATGCGGGGAGGAATGCGGCTTTGGTTTAGCAGCACTTGTTCCATCGTTTCAGGGATGCCGTGCCCGCGAATGGCTTTCGAGCCATAGCGCGCCATGATACCAACGACGATCCCGCCAACGACCGGTACGGCGATCACCCACACTCCCAAATGATTGTCCGCCGGTGAAGAAAAATGGGTCGAGAGTGTGCCGTAAAACGAAAGGTTCGTTACCAAGCCGATCATCGACGTCACGATCTGCGAGATAAGTCCGGCGCTAAGCCCGATGACAATAGCAAGAGCCGTTGTAAAGAGCAAACGCATATCGGTCAGCGCACTGCTTCGGGGAGAGTGTACTTTGGAAAATTTTTCTTCCTGTAGCTGACCGTTATGTGAGTGGGATTGATTCATTTCTCTGATTTATTCTCGAGGAATAGCTCCGGCATTACCTTCGCCAAATCGGCACCGTTGAGGACCTTGGCAAGAAGCGCGCTAAGCGCGTTCCGATCGTTACGGGAGAGCTTCGCAATCGAAGCGATCAGCCGGTCCTGGATCGACTCCGGCGCTTTTCGAAGTTTTTCGCGGCCCTGCTTTGTCAGGGAAAGTACCTGAACGCGAGCGTCCTCGGCTGAACGTACCCGCGAGACCAGTCCCTTTTCTACGAGCTTCGTCACGACGACTGAGACAGTGCTCTGGTGCGTGTGCGTTCGCTGGGCCAATTCGTTAACGGTCAGCGAGTTTGTTTCTTCGAGTTTTTGGAGTACGAAGAGCTGTGCTCCCGTCAGCCCCACGCGTTCCTCTGCATTGCGCGAACTCACGTGCAGCGCGTGAACGAGCACGCGAAAACCATTTAATATCTCGGAAACGCTCGAGTCCATCAGTACCATATAGATGCCAATTATATTGACACCAATATAATTGGATTAGTTTCCGCGCCACCAATTGAAGGGAGGATACAAAAAGCTCAAGCTAAAAAAGCTCAAGCAAAAAGAGAATGAAAAAAAATTAAATAGAAAAGTTTGGCGGCACAGTCAGAGCGTCACCTGTTCATCGGGAGCCATTCAATGGTAACACCCTGCCTCTCGACAACAGAAAATTCGCGGTCGCCAGTAAGGACAGGGATGCCTCGTTCGATGGCAAGCGCCGCAGCGTAACAATCGGCATAGGAAAGACCGCCTTGGGCCTTAAATCGCGAGGCCTGGAGCATCTGACTATAGGTCGGATTAACAATCTCGAATGCAGAATTTTGAACTCCTTCGAGAAATTCCTTTGCCAGTTTTTCGCCAAAGTCTCGAAGCATTTGATAGTAAGCTTCGCCGAGATTAATTAAACTAACAACATGGACAAAATCCGAATTAGTCGCCTCATCGACTAGGTCTCGCACACGCTCCCATCCATTTTGTTTTCGGAGCAGGACGAGGAACGGATACGCATCAAAAACCAGAGGGCCGGTCTTCTTGCTCACGTTCCTTCCTTCGTTCTTCTAAAAGGTGCTCGATGATTTTGCTATCCGGAGGGATTATTCCGATGATCGACCGTATCGCAGCTTTCTGACGATTTTTTCTCTCTTCTTCGGTCTCGGCGGGCTTAATGACCAGTTCGGAATTTCGCTCTTCGATTTTTACGCGCGCGCCTTTCGTAAGTCCCTTTCGCTCCCGCACATCGCGAGGCATATCGAAATGACCCTGATCGTCAATAATCGTCGCTTCAAATTCCCGAAACATCGTAGGAAAACCAACGAGCGAAGAACTCCAACAGTTCGTCTTCAACGTGTAGAGAATCCCTGCCGAAGAACTTATCCCTCCACCGGCAGCGGTATGGTAATCCGGCGGGAGGCATCTTTTAGCTCGACCCATTTCTCCGAAAGATAGGGAATATATTCGGTCGCGGTGACGAAGCTCCATACGTAGGCGACGATCGAATACAGCGCGCCGATCGTGAACCGGTCGAGATCGATCGAAATGTAGAGCGTCGTGAGGAACATAAAGAGCAGGAATACCCGGACGACACTGTAGCTAAAGGTCGAGCGAACGGAATATTTGATTTCGAGCTCGGCGATCTCCGTATAATAGGCGCGAATTTTACTCGGATCGCGCGTGCCGAAAATATCGTACTCGATCTCGTAGCGGTCGTGCAATACCGACTGGATTTTTTGCAGCGCCTTCA
>DASZLH010000151.1:0-17010 GCA_035552495.1 Kapaibacterium sp. (SeqCode)
GACGGCATCCCAGATGTAAGCTTCGTCCGCGCACCATGCAAAATCGCGGACAGAATCGGCATGGAACCGCCAGGTGCGTATCGGCTCATCTTTCGTGACCGGCGTAAAATGGAAGCCGGAATAATCGGCAATGCGGACGATCGAATCGGGATGGGCTTTCGCAAAATCGAGTTGCGTCCGCACCGAATCCGGCAGCGTCTCCGATGCATTCGTAAGCCAGCCCGTTGTTGAGACCGTTGTGAAGCGTTCGGGTAGATGGAGTGTCACATCGAACGAACCGTAGTCGGTATAAAACTCGCCCATGCCGATATACTGATCGGGATGCCAGCCGTGATTATCATAGACGCAGACCTGCGGATACCACTGCGCCGTCGAAAAATTTCGAGCAGAGTTATCGTGCCATCCCCACGTCGAACGAATGCCATAGTTCGGCAGCAAGCCATGCCAGCCAAATTCTATATGCAACGATTCACCAGGCGGAAGCGGCTTCGAGAGAAACAGCCGAAGGATCGTATTGTCGATCTCATATTTCGGATTGGACTCGCTCTGCGTGCGCGGGTCCTGCGGATAGGTCACGGACATGCGTTCGATGTCGATGCCGCCGTGTCCATATTTCGAATCGGGCGAGTGATCGCGGTTCGGCGCGCTCTCGCCATAGCTGCCATGCCGGAAGAGATTCCAATAGAGATGGAAATACATCTCGTGGAGCGTGTCCGGCGAGCTGTTGGTGTAATCGAGCGAGCCATTGCCTTCGATACTCGGATTCGCATAGTCATCGAGGAACCGGGCATCGAGCGTGTATTGGACATGCTGCTGAAAATACGAAATGCCCGTGGCGGCAGACTGGGCGCGCACGAGATGTGATAGCAATAAAATTGCTATGACCAGGCTATAGGCCGGGAGAGAGATTTTTAGACGCATAGACGACGTGTATTGAAGACACAAAAATAAGCAGACAATATTCCAGTTGTCTGAATTTAAAGTGTAATACCTGGAATATATTCCCGGTATTACACGCCCACCTCGGGTTTAGAGATTATTCCTCTCCTGCTGCTGCAATTGCTCTTTGAGCGCGGCGAGCGAGTCGGCGAGCGAATAGCTCGATGCATTCGAAGTCGGGCGGTAATTCCTTAGCGTATTGCGCTGCGCCTCTTTTTCTGCGGCTATCAGCGAGAGCGTGATTTTTGAAGATCGGCGATCGTATTCGATAACGCGAAGCCCTTCGAGCGTTTTGCCGGCTTTGAACGCATCTTCGAGGCGCTCGATGCGGTCGTGCGACAACTCGCGACGCGGCACAAAGCCTTCGGCACCATGCTCGAGCGCAACGACAACGCCGCCGCGCGTCACTTCTTTGATCGTACCGTTGTGATCGGTCCCCATGCGGAACGTGCTCTCGATCTTTCGAAGCGGATTTTCGATGAGCAGTTTCCGGCTTGCGGTAATGCGGCGATCGTGCGAATCGACGGTGAGTAATTTTACTTCGACTTCGTCACCAACATTCAGCACGTCGGTAACGGATGCGATCCGCTCCCATGCAATTTCCGAAATGGGAAGGAAAGCGATGAGTCCGTTGGGAAGTTCAAGCTCCGCTCCGTAATTATTCGTCATCTTGATCTGGCCCTTCATTACGGCGCCGGACTGATATTCGGCATATTTTGCAAGCTCGGGATCGGGCGTAAGCTGACGAATGCCAAGCTGCACCCGGCGGCGTCCGCGATCGAGCGAGAGAATTTTTGCGGTGACGGTATCGCCGCGCTTTAAAATTTCATACGGATGCTCGACGTGCTGCCACGAAAGATCGCGCAGTCGAATTACTGCATCGATGCCCGCGCCCATATCGACGAGCACATTGTCCTTGCTGAACGATTTGATCTTCACTTCGACTACATCGCCCACATTGATGTCTTTGATCGCTTCACGTCCGGCGTTACGAAGTTCTTCTTCCAGGACGGCGCGATGGCTGACGGTGATCTCTGCCTCTTTTTGTCCCGGCTTCGAACGAACGCTCGCAATCTTAACCGGCACAGTCTTCCCGAAATAATTCGCGACGTTTCGGTTCGGGTCGCGGTCGATCATGTCGTTCGGCATGAAGGCTTTCACCCCATTATCCAGCTCGACCTCCAAACCATTGCGCTGCCATTTTACAATACGCGCGCTGACCGATTCCTTATCGCGCATTTTCGCGCGCAACTCCTCCCCGGGACCGGATACCGTCGCATCGTGGCCGCCAATGCCAACTATGCTTGGATCGGCGCTTTCTTTCTGGGAAGAGTTTTCTTCCTGAGCAGAAGGAGTCGAGGCCGGGGTTTCCGAGCTGGCATCTTGTTCCGATTCATTCGGGATTGGGGAAAAATCCTCCATAATTATTCTCGTGCTTTAGTCTGTAATCGTTTGTCTTTATATAAGGAACAGGAAAAGCGGCGAAACGGGCAGGCAGTTCCGACTAATCCTCGATATAATATTCCTGCAATGCAGTCCGAAGCCGGTCTGGAATCCGCCGTGGTTTATAGCGTTCGCGATCGACTGTTACCTGCACGCAATGGCCAGTAACCAGAACTTCGCCAATTTCCCCCTGGCTGGAAAGCGCACGAGTAATTTCGTACCGCAAGGTGATCGAACTCGTGCCAAGATGGCTGACCCATAATTCTGTCGTCAGGAGATCGTCCAAAAAAGCTGGCGCTTTGAAGTCGGTATGAAATTGCGCGCGCACCGGATAGACATCGAGCACATCGAATGCTTCCGAATAGGGCAAGCCCATCGCGCGATACATCTCCGTTTCCGCGATCTCGAAAAACCGGACGTAGCTTCCGAAATAAATAATCCCGGCATGATCGACATCCGACCACCTAACGCGGTCTTCAATAGAAAATCGTTTACTCAAAAAATTAAGAGTTAAGAGTTAAAAATTAAGAATGGCTGCCCATTTCCATTTTCTAAAAATGGATCGTCTAAATGGGAACGAGCGAACTGCTTTCCACATTCCTAATACTCATTCTAAATTTTTAACTCTTAATTCTTCATTTTTAATTACGATGCAACTCAATCCCCAAGGCCGCGAACGTTTGCAAGTCCATCTTCAGAATGTACTGCGCAAGCCATGCGCTATCTGCGGTAACATTCAGTGGCAGACCGACGATACCATTTTCGAACTGCGCCAATTTGGCGTCGGAGCGGATGCGAACGCGAAGGTCACCGTCAAGCCGGTCCTCACGCTCACCTGTAACGGTTGCGGCAATGTACTCTTCTTGAATGCGCTTACGACTGGCGTCGTACGCATCGAACAATCCGCACAACCGCAGGTCGTCGAGGAGACGATCGTCGAAGAAGAAGAATAAAATTGTCTGAACCGGGATTTATGAGATTTTTAGGGTTTATGGGATGGAAACTCTCCAACCATCGTGCTAACTTGTCTTCAAAATTCTAATTCTACAAATCCCAATAACCCATAAATCCTGGTTCAGATTACTTCAGATATTTTCTGCCGTTTTTCTTGAGCCAGGCTAAAGCGCCGAATTGGTGCATCCACAGGCCGGACCAGGTCTGCTGGTAGTGATAGGCTTCTTCGTTCGAGAAATAATGGACGAAGCTGGGATTGTAATTGTGCGGCATCCGATGTTTATCGGCATTCATTTCGCGCCAGATGAGCGGCCGGCTTTCGATAGCATTCTTCAGCGCTTGCTCTGCGTCGTTGGCTTTGATCGCATAACCAATCAGCGCGCGACCGAATACATTATAGGCCGACATCGGATCGGCGGCCTCGCCGATGAGCTTCAGCGCGGTGACATACTCGCCGTCTGCAATATATATCTCGATCGCTTTTTGGCGGACTCCCATGTTGTCGGCAGGATTGAACGAAAGATAATCGTCGGCATACGCTTTTGCGCTCGCGCGGTCACCGGACTCTGCAAGGTCGAGCACCATGTAGGCATACGCCGTGAGCATCGGTTTGTTGCCGGGCCAATCGGAAGGAATACGTCCGGAACCGACGAGATCGTCCGGCCAAAATTTTTGCAGATTGAAGATAACGGGTTCGAGTAAATTTACAGCATCTTCGAACCGCTCCTTCTGCGCATAATACCGGACGAGCGCGATTGCGGCATTGGCATGGCCGGGCCACTCCTTCAGCATTTCTTCGATTGCATCGATACGTGCGTTGAGCTTCATATCTTTTCGATAGAGCTCCTGATGCGCCTCCTCTAACTCTTTTCCACGAGCCGTTAGATCGTAAACATACACGCTGGGCTGAACTTCGAGCAAGCGGACGAACTCATCTTCGCCAATAAGCTGCGCTTTGCGAATAAGCTCGGCTTGTTCGGCAGAGCGCGCTTCTTCGCTTTGCGGTTGGTCGGTCAGGATCGCATTGCCTTGTGCGTCGGTACGAAGGCCGGAGCGCGTTAATCCAATATACCGCTGCGGCTTGGCTCCTGCTCGCGAGAAGCTTTTCTCTTCTTCGCGCAGCCATTCGATCGCGCCCGCCACCGATTTCCATGCAGCGCCAAAGACTTCGAAATATCCATAGAGGACCTGCAGTTCACTGACGGCTTCGCCCGGCTTTGGCATGGGCGTCCCGCCCTTCCACTCGCGGATGAGCGCCTGCGCGACCTGCGGCCAATGACGCAGCGCCGCGTGCAATGCCCCGCGAGCATTCTCATGCTGTGCAAGCGCATAATAAGCGAGCGCGCGGCCATAGAGCACATAGGGTGCAAGGGAATCCTGCAACGGTTCGAGCGCGCGCAATGCCTGCATAGCATCGCCGGTGCGAACATAAAGCCCAATGATAGCCGAGAGCAGGTTCTCCGGATCGGTCGGGTCGATTTCGCGCGCGAGCAGCGCGACGCTCAGCGCGTCCGAAAGCTGATTATTCCGTTCGAGCGCAAATTCGTAATTCGCTAAGAGCTGTATGAACAGATGTCCACCCTGCGTGCTCGGGTCGATCTCTTTATAGGACGTAATGCCGGCTTGTTTGGCTTTGGCAAGCCAACTACCTGCCGCTTCGTGCGCCAGTTCAACGGCTTCCGGAAGCAGCATCGTCGTCGATGCGCCTGCGTCCGCACGATCGCTCAGGCGGCTTTCGATCGCATCGTTAATTTTATTCTCGATCACGCCGGGATGCGTGGGCCACTTGCTCTCTACTTCGGCCATGAGCGCGAGCACGCCGCGATCGCCAGCGCCTTTTTCTTCCGCAAGTTTAAAGGCATGTTGGTAGGTCCGGTCGATCGATTCGCCTGCGTCCGTCAATTGAAACGAGTAGGACCCATCGGCATTTTTCGAAAGCTCGACTGCGCTATCGTGGGCATTGTCCATAGGGGCGCTCGTGGTCGCAGCGATGAGTGTCTCGAATGTTTTATCGAGTATCTTTGCACCGGGTGCTATCGTTTGATCTGTTTCCGTCAACATACAAGAAGAATCTGAAATAATACGAGCCTACCTAGAGCTCTGCTGAAATATTTCGGTAAAAAATTATTTTCGGGATGTATCACCGGACTTTGCGTCTTCATAGCCCTGTGCGATAGCATGATCGTACACATCGTCCATCTCGTGATGGAATGCATGGGGCGCGAGATCGCGCACGTAATAGACATCGCGATATCCCATTGCATACATTTTCGAACCCCATTGATAATATCCCTCTTCCATGCGGTCGTAGGCGATACCATTATGCTGATAGCGCTGGTCTTCCTGCGCGAGGTTTTGCGGGTCGAGCGAGCCACCGACGGATTCGTGAAGCACGTAATTATCCTTCGAATCGAGCGAAGTCTGATCGGCAAATCCATGATACGGCAGTTGGGTGCTCGCGCAGGATACGATAGCCGCACTTGCCACCATAGTACCAAACAATATAAAAAAAACGTGGTGAATGAAGCGCATAACGAGAATGACTTAAAAAATGCAGTGAACGTAAAAAAGTGTTATGGAACGGACTAAACTCCGGCGATACGGCAGGTGCGAACACGCCCGTAAGCGATTGGGTTGCCTCGCCTCATTCCTTTGGGAACGAGTACCGCAAATGATTGCTTAGTAATTTACGCCCTTAATGCTTAGCACTATGAAAACTCGCAATACCAAACTATTCGGCCTCGTCGCATTCGTACTTATAATATTCGGAGCGCTCGCGGTATATCAGGTCACACGCTCGAACAGCATGGAGCGCGCTGATTCTAACTCCGACTCGGCCAACAATTCTGTGGTGGAGTCTTCGATGGCGATTAGTTCTACGGAGCAACAGCACCCGGCCCCGCCATTTGCCTTGAAGGATGTGAATGGCCGCGTCGTCCGGCTTTCCGATTTTCGCGGCAAGATTGTGGTGCTGAATTTCTGGGCTACGTGGTGCCCGCCATGCCGAAAAGAGATTCCGGACTTTATGGAATTGCAAAAACAGTATGGACCGGACGTCCAGTTTATTGGCATCGCGCTCGATGAAGAGGGCCTTGCGGCCGTCAAACCTTATCTCGCAAAATTTCCGATCTCCTATCCGATCCTCGTACCCGATAAAATCACCTCTCCCGATAGCCCGGACCGGAAAATCGTCGATAGCTACGGCGACATGACATCGATCCCGGTTACCTTCGTTATCGACCGGCAAGGCACGATCCGAACGAGTTATGTAGGCATGCGCCAGAAGTCGGTGCTCGCAGGCCTGCTGACTCCGCTGCTGGCGGGAAAATAATTACGGTATATAGAAATTCGCCCCGATGCGAAAACCGGCGGGGAAATTTTGATAGAAGGGCCACTGATGCGCCACGAGGTCGCGCCAGGATACGCGCATCAGGGTCAAGGTAAAGTCCGAATGTCCCATAATAAACACCATACCGACTGTGGACTGAACATCCCATGAAAGATCTCCGGAAGGATGTGGCTCGGTAGCTGGAAACGGTTTCACACCCATAACTGGCTCCGTCGTGATCGCGAGATCGCGTGTAAGGTAATATCGCAAAAGATAACCTAATCTCAAGGATTGCGCCGGATGCGATGCCGCCGATGCTCGTTCCAATGGCAAGAAATAATCGATCTCGGCGCCATTTGCGAATCCTTTCTTGCGCACTCCGCTCGTGTTGCGGTCCCACACAACCAGTGCGGATATTCCTAAGATCGAATTGTAATAGCGATTAAATATATAGTCGATGGCGGAGCCGGAAAAACTCATTCCCGACCCGAGATCGCTATGCTTGATTACATCCTCCGATGGAACTTCCCAGGCCGCGCCTTCCGGTTGCTGAGAATCGTAACGCGAGAAATGTTCGGAAAACCATCGACCAAGATCGAACTTGTTCGTGTATCCGACTGCAAGGCCGTAGTCGTTCGGTACCCATCCCGAAGTTCCGAACCGAGGGGGTTCCAGGCGTATGTAAAGCCGGCGGTCGATAATCGCTTCCAGGTCGAGAAAGGAAATCAGGTAGCGCGACCGGTCCGCGTATTGTTTTGACAATACGAACTCCCGCATGAGCGGCGTCGAGCGAACCTGGAATTCTTCATTCAACTGAAAGACGAGACTATACCCGACTTTAAGTATTGGTGACGATGAATGGTCCTGAAATTCCCGCAATCCATACGCGACATCGATCCCCGCCGTGAGCGGCGCGATGACGGCAATGGGAATATCGAGATTGACCCGCGCGGTGTAATCATAGGCTCGTATCCCATCGGTCGTCGAGCGGTCCTCGATTCCCATCTGCAAGAGCGGACGCCATTCCCGCTCGTCGGGCCGAAGCATTCGGATTGGCGCCTGGCTTTTCCATCCGACGAAGTAGGTCTCGACATACGTTTGCCACACACTATTTTCATACGGTCGATCCTCATGCCCTACTTTCTGATTATGCAATACACATTCGGATAGCACGATCAATAATTCTTCCACTGTTTCCACGGCTTTGAGTGCGCGCTCCGAAAGGCAATCGTCATCGACCTGCCACGGACTGATATAATTACTGCACGTCGAATTCACAATGGGGTGAATGAAGTAATCGAGATCGCGTTGGTCGCGCGCTTTATGATGCGAGTCATCATGATAGAATGGCTCCGCCTGCGGATGAAAAAAATAGGGAATAAATGCCGTCGGCTGCCAGACATTGAGATGAATGATCTTCCAGGTCGCCGTGTCGCGATCGACATGCGCGGCGGAGTACGAATCGGCAATACAATGGATGAGTCCGTAGACATCGTGATCGCCGGCATGGGATGCCTCGACATTATTCAGGATCACATTGAACATCGATGTAATAAATGCGATGCAGCGCGGATACGCAGAATCATAGAGCATGTGGGGATAGTGATACGTGGGATCGGTCGTCGTATCCCAATAGACATCGCTGGCCTCCGCCATAAAATGAAAGCACTGCGAATTACCTTCGAACTGCCGCGAGAGCACCATATCGAGATTGCCCGAACGGACGATCGGCATGGAAAGCAATGGATCGTCGTTCACTTTTTCACCCCATCGGTGCGGTTTGTCCAGTATCCGAAATGCGATCAGCAGATCGAGCGCATCCTTGCCCGAAAATGGATGTCCCGCGATTTTGGAGAGCCGCTCGATATCGGACGAAGCAAGCAATCGCCGGTAGGCCGCCGCCTCGATAATATTATGGCCTTCGACGATCCAACCGTAGCTGACGCTACTCGAGATACTTACATTGATCAGAATGATAAGTGCTATGAAAACACGACGCATGGCGCTCCTATTTTTTAGCGTCTATGAGAAAAAAGCGTGCCGGAATTGTAGGACAGGCTTCAGCCTGTCACCGGGGTTTTGACAGGCTGAAGCCTGTCCTACAATTTATTCGCGGACAAGCGCAAAAGCTGCCTCGATAACATCATCCACTTGCGGCTTGGAGAAATAATCGCCGTCCGAACCGTAAGCCGGGCGATGCTCCTTGCCGGTGATTGTGACCGGCTTGGCGTCGAGCCAGTGATAGCCATCCTGCACTTCGAGGACCTGCCGCAGCATATACGCCGAAGCGCCGCCTGGCACATCTTCATCCAAAAAGATGATTCGGCTCGTCTTCTTCAGCGATTCGAGAATAATCGAGTGCCGGTCGAACGGAATGAGTGTTTGCACGTCGATCACTTCAAGGGAAATACCGAACCGTTCGAGTTCGGCGGCCGCTTCCATCGCAACGCGGCAACATGCGCCATACGTGACGAGTGTGATATCCGTACCTTCATGCAAAATTTCCGGGATCCCGAGCGGCACCGTGAACTCGGCAACGTTCGCGGGAATCGTCTCTTTAAGGCGATAGCCATTTAAAACTTCGACGATCAGCGCAGTGTCGTCCGAACGCAGTATGGTGTTGTAAAATCCGGCGGCCTGTGTCATGTTGCGCGGGACGAGGACGTACATTCCGCGTAGCGCATTGAGGATCATCCCCATCGGCGAGCCGGAGTGCCAGACACCTTCCAAACGGTGTCCGCGCGTCCGCACAATTACCGGAGCTTTTTGCCCGCCTTTGGTGCGCCACTGCACGGTCGCAAGATCGTCCGACAGGGTTTCGAGTGCGAAAAGGAGATAATCGAGATACTGAATTTCAATGATGGGCCTGAGTCCGCGCATGGCCGCGCCGATGCCTTGCCCAAGAATGGTCGCTTCGCGAATGCCGGTATCGGTCACGCGGAGTTCTCCATATTTCGCCTGTAAATCTTCGAAGCCCTTGTTGACATCGCCGATAACGCCAATGTCTTCGCCGATCGCAAAGACCCGCGGGTCCCGCGCGAGTGCTGCATCGAAGCACGCCTGCATCACTTGCCGGCCATCGACTTTGCTCTCGCTTCCGGTATATTCCGCTTTTATCTCCGGCACTTTCAACGCCGATTCTTCCGATTCGCTGTAGAGATGCGATGCGTATTCATCATAATGCCGCGCATCCGCATTCTTCTTCCACTCAAGTAACGGGTTGTAGAGCAATCCTACAGGATTGCTCGAAACCCTAGCAAGCCTGGAGGCTTGCTCTACATTGTATCGAGAGGCTTGCTCTACATTAGATCGAAGGACTTTTCCGACCGCGATATAAATATCTTTATGGATCGGCTCTTTGATCGCATTCAGCGCATTTTTGATTGCGATGATCTCATCGCGATTGGGGGATTCCTGAGCGATCTGTTCGAACAGTTCGCTTACGGTCGCAATGTCCTGCTTGATCGGGGCGAGATATGCGTCCCACGCAGCTTGCTTCGCGCGATCGACGATCTGCTTATCTTCTGCCTCGAACGCATCCATCTCGTCTGCGTTCGCAATTTTGGACTCGATGATCCACTTCCGAAAGCGCGTAACGCAATCGTGTTCGGTTTCCCATTCGAGCCGCTCTTTCGATTTATACCGCTCGTGCGAGCCGGACGTGGAGTGGCCCTGCGGCTGCGTTAGCTCGGCGATATGAAAAAGTACCGGCGTGTGCTCGTTCCGCGCGCGTTCGGTGCCCTCGCGGTATGCAGCGAGGAGCGCCGGATAATCCCAGCCGTTGACTTTATAAATGAGGTAACCACCCCCTGCCCCCTCCTTGAAAAGGAGGGGGTTCTCTAAAGTCTCCCCCGCCTTTTCAAGGCGGGGGGTAGGGGGTGGTTGCATCTCGAAGCCGCGCAGAATTTCCGAAATATCTTCTTTGCACGTCTGATATTTCGCGGGCACGCTGATGCCATAGCCATCGTCCCATATACTGATCGCCATTGGAATTTGCAAGACGCCGGCGGCATTGAACGCCTCCCAGAAGAGTCCTTCCGAAGTCGAGGCATTGCCGATCGTGCCGAAAGCAACTTCGTTGCCGTGCTCCGAAAATTTCTCGAAACCCTGTTGTAATTCCGGTGTCTCGCGATAGAGCTTCGACGCATAGGCAAGCCCGACCAGCCTCGGCATTTGTCCGCTCGTCGGAGAAATATCGGCGGACGAATTCTTCTGCGCCATCAGATTTTTCCACGAGCCGTCAGGATTCAGGCTGCGCGTGCCGAAATGGCCGTTCATCATACGCCCGGCACTGGCGGGTTCGGCTTCGACACTCGTGTGCGCATAGAGCTGCGCGAAAAATTCCTGAATGCTGTAGGTGCCCGTGGCAAACATGAAGGTCTGGTCGCGGTAGTATCCGCTGCGCCAATCGCCAGCGCGAAACGCGCGCGCCATCGCGACCTGTGGCACTTCCTTCCCATCGCCGAAAATCCCGAACTTCGCCTTGCCCGTCAGCACCTCGCGGCGGCCCAGCAGGCTCGCAAGCCGGCTCTGGTGACACACGCGGTAATCGGCGAGAATTTCTTCCTTCGTTTCATTAGGAATGGAAGACGTGGGATAAGGTGTATGTCCGGGTCCTGCCTGAAGCAGGCCATTTCCGGCGGACTTCCCGTTCTTCATCCCTAATTCCTCTTTCCTAATTCTTTTCGAGACTTTCTCCTGCATAATTCGCCCAACAATTCCCCGCACAGTTTGCCTCCCCGAGTGGAATTGTTAGTGAGTTGATTTGAATTTTATAGACACTGCCGTCATTCCCGCGAAAGCGGGAATCCAGGTCTCTTGGGCAATTCCCATGGGTCTGGATTCCCGCTTTCGCGGGAATGACAAGATAGTTTTACGTTTGAATAGAATTCTGAACTGAACTTATTTCATCAAGTGCAGTCCTTCCAGCACTTTATTCACGGCCTCGGGTTTGTTGATGCTGGCAGTCTGGAGTACCTGATTCACGGCCGCGATCTTCTGTTGCATCGCCGGTTGCATCCCCTTCGTATCGGTCTCTGTAACGGGAATCTGCGGCACGGAGGTAATATTTTTCGACGCGGCAGCGGCGGCATCTGTGTTCTTCGAATGGGTCACGTGGCTAAGCGCTTCCAAAGCCGTAATACGCTCGGAGGGCGACGCCACCGAGGCATAGGCCGAAACGATGTTCACTAATTGCACATCGAACTGATCGGGTTCGAGCGTCATGATATGCAACGCCAGATCGCGCTCCATCGGGTTTGTGCTCGTCAGGTGCTTAATATAGGACTCGACGAGCGCGCTCTTGCGTTGGTCATCCGCCTGCTTTTGTTCGAGCGCCCGTTGCTGCTCCTGATTGCTGTTCATCTGATAATTGAACCAGGTGCCGAGCACCAGTAACAATACCGGCATCAGGATTTTGGACGCGAGGTCCAGTAGTTTTTCAGTGTCGCGAAGGAAAGCATTTTTAGGCTTGGTCTCTTTGGTAATGTCTTGCATATAGTACGGATAGAAATGGGGTCGATTTAGTTCAGTGATGGCTTCGGAACAATGACTGTGCCGAGAGATAATGTTAAATGGGCGGCGCTTTTACTTGTGCCAGAAGTTTTGTCAGATCCTTCAATTCCTTCCGTTCGAGTGACCAAACAGTCTCAACGATCTGCTGACGGAGTTCGCTGTCGGTGAACGGCTCGGAAAGCGTATCGAATTTTTTCACCACATCGTCCCAACTCATAGGGCGAGAATAGAAACCGTAAAAATCTTTCTTCTCGCACGTAAGCTCCGTTCCTGTCTTCAACCGGACCGTAATTTTACATCGCACTTCTTCAGGATAGGCATTAGTATAACTATCGAGCATGCCGATATTCGACTTGCGCCCAGCCTCGATTTTTTGCAGGAGTTGCTGGACATCGGCTTGCACAATACGATCTGGCAGAAACTGTTTCGGTGTAACTTCGCGGTCCAGAATGGCAACGGCCAGCAAATAAAAAATACTGTGATCGGCTTGCTCTTTCGAGAAAACGCGTTTTTTGTGTCCGGCTTCGGTCCCTTCGCCGATGATATTATTTGCCTGCCGAAAAATTTCCAGGTCGATGGCATCGATAGTATCGGCCTTCAGGTCATGAACATTTGCCAGTTCGAGCATTCCTTCGATGGCGCACTGTGAGTGTACTTCCGCGTTATAGGGTTTGATCGAAGTTCGCAGGACACGATCGAGCCCCATTTTCGACCAATCGACATCGAGCTTTTCACCGATCACATTTTCGAGACCGCGAATGCCCTCGAAAACTTCCGAAGGTCCGGTGATTCCCCGCATGGCTAAAAATGCGGCGAAGAGTGCGTCCATGCCGGTGAACGCGCTGGCAATGCCTTTCCACTGCGAGAGATAATCGGAGCGGACTTCGACGAGTCCCTGAACGGAGGATGCGGTGATCGCAATGGCGTTGGTTGTTTGCGCGAGCGTGAGTCCCAAAGCCTTCGATGTTCCGCAGGCAATGGCAATACCGAGTTGTAACGTATGGTCGTATCCATGCTGCTGAACGGGAAACCGATCGAGCAGGACGCAAAACACCTGATAGGACAGCGCCAGCGCAAGCAAAAAATCTTTGCCCGAGCGATCGGCGTATTCCGATGCCGCCAGTACCGCGCCGGTAGTATCGCTCGGATGTCCGCTTTGCTTCTTCGCAAGATAATTGTCCATGAAATCCACATAGCGGACCAGCGCCCCGTTATGGAATGCAGCCATATGCGGAGCTGCAACGCCGCCGCCAATGAGCGTCGATTTACCATCGGAATGAAATTCTCGGACTTGCTCACGCACTGCCCGCACCGGCTCCCCTCCTAATGCGGCAATAGCGCAGCCAATAGTATCCAAAAGATTATGTTTCAAACGGCCGAGTGCTTCCGAAGAAATATCTTCGAAACGAACATGGTCCGCAAAGGCAGCCAACGTTTCTGCACGGGTCATATTTTGCTGTATGACGGCAACCACTGTGCCACAAGAGTGCCTACGAATAAGTAGTAGCACTATTTCGGTCATTCTATTGTACTTTTATTATAGGGCTGAATATGAAGTATCAAGTCAAGGTAAAAAAAACGGAAGAAGGAGTTGCAGTATGGTGCCCCGATCTCCCCGGCTGTGCCTCGCAGGGCGCAACCGAAGAAGAGGCCCTGGAGAATATCCGAGAAGCCATCCATGACTATCTGGAAGTGCAACAGGAGCTGAATTCGGAGGTTGAAACGCGCCTAATTGAAGTTGTTTAATTTGAACATTGCCTAAACTTCCCGATATTCCTCACCTGGAAGCAATTAAAGCTTTTGAAAAGGCTGCCTTTTCCATTGTTCGGCAACGAAAACATGTTACGATGACAAATGGCGAGCGAATTATTACCATCCCACGCCACAATCCTATTAATGCGTATACATTAGCGGCAATTATTCGTGGTGCGGGGCTATCCATCGATCAATTCAAAAAACTTCTTTAAGTGCTGAATTACATCTGGCTCGGACTCATTGCGATTGCAATTTTCGTCGCCGTGGGCCGCGATATTAGCGAAGAATCGAGCGATCGCTTTCGAAATAACGAGGCCGTCCCGTTACAGGTCCTGCCCGGCAGCATGAAGGTTGCAGGGCCGAATCATTACACGGGGACCGCTTATCTTACGAAGACCAAGATCTCGCAATTCTATGGTGTGAGTGAAACGAAAAACGTAACGGGAGATACCGTGCTGTTCGCGGCCGATCTGGTCCAGGCCAATGCCGGCACCACTGGCGCCTCTGGTACGCTTACGCTCACACTCCCATCCAATGCGCCGTCGGTAATGACGGACGCTGCTTCCAACGGAAGCGATGCGACTAAACTTATCGGTCAGGCCGCGTATGATACTACCGTACTTTCGCGCGGCGGTACGATCGGCTTTGTGCCGCCCTCCGTTCACTTTCGGATCCTGACTAAAGTTGCGACCGACGGCATTCTCAAGACTGCAGACGTAGCGGTCACGCTCGCCTTAGGACTCATCGGAGTCATGGCGCTCTGGCTTGGCATCATGAAGATTGCCGAAGCTGCAGGGCTGGTAGCCCTGCTCGCAAAGTTAGTAAAGCCGATTATGATACGGCTATTCCCCGAAGTGCCGCCGGACCATCCGGCCATCGGCGCAATGGTCATGAACATGACCGCAAACTTTTTGGGACTTTCAAACGCCGCTACGCCGCTGGGACTTAAAGCGATGGAAGAACTCAACAAGCTCAATCCAAACGCCGGGACTGCGACGAATGCCATGTGCATGTTCCTGACGATCAATACGACGGCGCTCACGCTCGTACCGGCGACGGTTATCGCGATCCGGCTTACACTCGGCTCGGCAAGTCCGGCGGACATTATCATGCCGACCTTTCTCGCGACACTCGTGAGCCTTATTCTGGGAGTTATGTTTACCCGGTTCATCGAGAGATTTTTTCCCATCGAGAAAGAACCACCTATAGCGACTAACGAATGATGGAAAGTACATTTGTCGTTATCACTAAAATACTTTCGAATGCGGCGATACCGTTATTGATCTTCGGCATCATCGGTATTGCGGCGATTCGGAAAGTAAAGGTCTACGAGGAATTTGTCGTCGGCGCGAAGGATGGCTTCACGACGGCCGTGCGGATCATTCCGTATCTCGTCGCGATGCTCGTGGCGATCGGGATGTTTCGCGCATCCGGCGCAATGGATATTCTAACGACTGCGATCGGCCCGGTAACGAATGCGATCGGATTCCCCAGTGAACTCATGCCGCTCGCGATCGTTCGCAATCTTTCGGGCTCCGGCAGCCTGGGACTCATGACCGACATCATGCGCACGCACGGGCCCGATAGCTTTATGGGCCGCCTTGCCGGCGCCATGATGGGAAGCCATGAAACAACGTTCTACGTGCTGGCTGTTTATTTCGGATCGGTTAACGTTCGCAAAACGCGACATGCCGCGCTCGCGGGCATCTTTTCCGATCTGGTTGCGCTTATCATGAGTGTGATTCTCGTCCGGTGGCTGTTTCCCTGAACAGACGATTATGAAACTACGAATTGACAAACAAGCGGATGCGCTGTACCTGAGACTCGATGATTCCGAAATTATCGATTCCGAGGAAGTAAAACCTGGAGTGATCTTCGATTATGACAGCGAGAATAATGTAGTTGGTGTTGAAATTCTCGAAGTTTCCAAGCGCATCAAATCCCATACATTGCCGCAACTGAATTTCGAGGCGATATAAATTAAATAAAGTGTCTTCACGCATCTCGAGGCTGCTACTGCCTCTCTATCTTATTTCGGCACTGCTCGGTGCGGGAATTCGCGCGCAGTCGCTCGAAGACCGGATGCACATTGCGCAATCGCCGTGGGAATCCTATCGCGGGCTGGCGCTTGGCGCGGGGACGACTATCGTCGATGGCCAAGCCTACTATCTTCTTCATGCCGCTCCGCAGTTCGATGTTGGGCCATTTGGCTTTGGGTTCGATGGCAATATCCGCATCGGCACCGATGGCAAGCTCCGTAAGGAAGATTGGGGCACTGCCTACGATTATCTTCGGTGGATCAATTATATCAGCTTCCAAAAGCCGACCGATAATTTATATCTTCGCATTGGCGGCATCGAACATGCCTCGATCGGGCATGGCACCATCGTGAGCAATTACTGGAACGGCTCCTCGTATGACAACCGGCGATTGGGCTTCGCCGGCCGGCTCGATCTAGGCCTGTTCGGCGGCGAGGCGCTCGCGAGCGATCTCTTCCGGAATGGCCTCATTGTGCTCCGTCCATTCGTTCGGCCGTTTCAATTGCTTCCGGTCTTCAGCGACGTTTGGTTTCTTCGCAACATCGAAATCGGCGCCACCGGCGCGTTCGATTTCGATACCAATGCCGCTCGACTTATTCCGAATCACGAGCCGTGGGTTACGCATTATAAGAGCGCCACCGATAGCACATTCGATTCTTTGGTGGTACACAGGGATTCCGCGCAACTGTCTACTCCGCTGACTACGATCGGCGTCGATATTTCATCGCTGCTGTGGCAATCCGATAAAACCGAAGGCCGCATCTATGCCGACTATGTGAAATTCGCGTCGTTCAATGACGGCCTCATCGCAGGCGTTCGAACGAGTTTTTATATTGCCGACCAGGTGCTGCTCGATCTGCGGGCCGAGCGGTCGTTCTTCCGCAATCAATTTTTGCCAAGTTATTACAATTCGTTTTACGAGCGCGACCGCTTCGACGATCAGGCGCGGCCGCAGGATTTCGTCACCAAAGCGACCGAGCTTGCCGATACCACCAGCGGTAATGGCAATGGATTCCGAGGCGGTATGTTTTTCGATCT
>DASZLH010000152.1:0-17507 GCA_035552495.1 Kapaibacterium sp. (SeqCode)
CCTCTCCACGGTGTTTGATAAAAAAATACTCGTCGCACCACTGCTTGAAGCGTGGATAATAGCTTGCGTCGTGCTTATCACATGCTATCTTGAGCGTCTGATGAAAATGAACGGCATCCTCTTCGTCGAGATAATAGGGCGTGAGATCGGAGCCGCCGCCAAACCACGACTCACCGCTGGACTGCTCGAAGTATCGAAAGTTCGCATGGACCGTCGGGATTTTTGGCGAGCGTGGATGGAGCACCAGGGAAATCCCGGTCGCAAAAAATCGCAGACCCTTTTCGCGCACCGCCGATGCCGCGCCTTGCATCGAATCCGGCGCATCGCCGTGGACGGCGGAAAAATTCACGGCAGCCTTTTCAAAAATATCGCCTTCGGTCATAATGCGCGTGCGTCCGCCGCCGCCGCCCGGACGCTCCCACGTTTCCTGAAAAAATTTTTCCCCGCCATCCAGCAATTCAAGCGTGGATGTGATCTCGTCCTGCACGTTTCGGAATAACTCTTCGGCGCGAGCGCGCAACGAATAAAGAACTTCGGATTGCATCGTTACACGGTGTGGAATGCGTATGCTTTTTTTGCAGCTTCTACAAATGCGCGGGCATTATCGGGATCGACTTCCGGGGTAATGCCATGCCCCAGATTGAAAATGTGTCCGGTCGGCTCGCCCATACGTTCCGCGATCGCATTGACGCGCTCCTCGATCACCTGTTGCGTCGTATAGAGTATCGCCGGATCGAGATTGCCTTGCAGAGCAACATCATTCCCAATGATGGCTTTGGCTTCCGCAATATCGATCGTCCAATCGAGTCCAACGACATCGCAGCCGGTCGAGGCCAGTTCGGAGAGCGAATGATTCGCGCCCTTGCAGAACACGATAATCGGCACCTTATTTCCGGTATGCGTTTTGACAAGCCGGACGATCTGCGCGATATACTCGAGCGAAAATTCCTTAAAATCTTCGGGCGTCAAAATCCCGGCCCACGTATCGAAGATTTGTACGATATCCGCCCCCGCTTCGATTTGCGCGATGAGATATTGCGCGACCACATCCGATAATTTTGTGAGCAACAAATGCGCATCTTCACTTCGCGTGAAGAGCATCTGCTTCGCATAGCGAAAATCTTTCGAGCCTTGTCCCTCGACCATATACGCGAAGAGCGTCCATGGCGCGCCCGAAAAACCGATGAGCGGCACGCGCCCCGCAAGCTTTTCTTTCGAAACGCGGATCGCATCCATGACATAACTAAGGCGTTTTGCTGGATCGCTGTCGTTAAGCGATTTGATCTGCTTATACAATCGGATCGGCTCCGGAAATTTCGGACCGCCCGCGCCTTCTTCGACTACAAGCTCCATTCCCATCGCTTCGGGCACGACGAGAATATCGGAAAAAATAATCGCAGCATCGACGCCAACGAGATCGACGGGCTGCACTGTTACTTCCGCCGCAAGCTCCGGCGTTCGCACCATTTCCAAAAACGAATGCTTCGCCCGAATGGCGCGGTACTCCGGTAAATACCGTCCGGCCTGCCGCATGAACCACACCGGCGCCCGCTCGACGTGCTCGCGCCGCGCCGCCCGTAAAAGAAGATCGTTTTGAAGAGTCAAGTTACTATTGTTTTTTAAGAATTCAATCCGAAAATACGATCTGGAATTCCGCTCTACCCGTTTTTAAATCTCATATTCCATCTCAAAATCTACTGCCGATGAACTCGAAGCATATTTTGCGGATCCACTAATAGCGGCAAGATCACCCGTTCCAGATCCCGGAAGAATAGTGAGTGAAGCATTCAAAGCACCATTTTTAAAAGAGCCTCGATCGGCCATTACGAACGATCCGGATTTGCCATTCAGCGTGCCATTAAAGCGCATCAGCCCTACGAATGCAGCGGAAGAATTATGCTGGTCCTTCTCGTCGGCATGGCTGTAAAACATCATCCATTCGACGGTAGCTTTACCCGCGATTTCACACTCGCCAAAATCAAGAATAACGGATGCCTTGGTAATCTTTTTTACCGCAGAAATTTGATCGATTGTATTCTCTTCCCATTTCACAGGAGTGAAAGTGCCGTGTGAATTCATCGTGTGTTCGGTATATAATACGTCTGTTTATCTAAGTTACTGACTGAACCACGCTTTCGAGATTTAGTTCAATTCCTCTGGTCTTTCATGCCAAGATAGATGAGAATATCCTGCGCAAGACTAATCTGGTCAGCTTTACGCGCTACTATTTCGGGCCGGCGGTGCAGGCTCTCCTCGACAGCCTTCGCGGTCGTCTCACCGATGCACGCGAGCGCCGGAAGATCGCGGAGCATTCCGCTCGCCATTTCCGCGAGCGATCGAATAAAATGTGAAACAGAAGATGGGGAGAAGAATGCGATCACGTCGGGCCGAGCCGGACTTTCGAGCAGGTGCAGCAAGCGCGCGGCATCCCCCAATGTCGGGCCTTTGGTATAATAGAGTGTGACGCGTTCCGGCATTGCTCCGAGTTCGCGCAACGAATGTTCGAGTACTTCGAGCCCGATCTGCGACTGGAGTAACAGCAGCGGTTTTCCTTCCAAATCGCGCGTGGAAAGTAATGCGGCAAGTTGATGACTTCCGCCCGACGAAGGAATCGGCAGTGCGACCGTGAAGCCATGCGCGGCAAGCGCTTCCGCCGTTGCTTTGCCGACTGCGCCGAACCTGCCGGTCACGCGCAGCGCACCCAGCAGTTCGAGATCGCGCGTATGCTCTTCGAAAAAATGGACGGCCGCGGGACTCGAAAGAATAATGTAGGCGAATTCCCCTCGCGCTGCACGCGTCAGCGCATCGTCCAGATCGGTGGTTATACGCGGCAGTTCAAAATTGAGCATCGGAAGCTCCTGCACGGTAATGCCGGCAGCAACGAGCAAGCGGTGCAGTTCGTCTTGTTTATTGGAGTGGAGCGGCGGACGTGTGAGAAGAACTATTGGCATGATCTGACCTTCCGGATGTACTTAAACTTCCGGATGGAGTTCAACACCCGGGCCACTCGATTGAAGCCGCGAAGCCGATGATTCCTGAGCAACCATTTTATCGTTACGAAAAACATGGTCGAGGATTTCTCGGCCACCCTGACTTAGCAATGTCTCAGCGAGCGCGCCTCCGATCGCGTCAGCCTCTTTTGCCGGCCCGCTATGGACGGCGCGAATCACAGATTCACCATTCAGCGAGGCAACGCATGCCGATAGCTCGATCGTATCTTCGCTTACTCTTGCGAATGCGCCGATAGGCACCTGGCATCCGCCTCCCATCGCGCGGAGCAATGCGCGCTCGGCTGTCACGGCAGTAAGCGTTGATGCATCGTTGAGCGGCGCCAGCAAATCGAGGACGTTGGCATCATCCGAGCGGCACTGAATACCAAGCGCGCCCTGCCCGACAGCCGGTAAAATCCATTCGAGTGAAATCGTATGCGCGAGATGTTCGGTCAGTCCCAAACGTTCGAGGCCCGCGCTCGCAAGCACCATGCCGTCCCAATCCGATTCAAGCATTTTGCGAATACGCGTCGGCACATTGCCGCGAATATCGACGATCCGAAAATCCGGGCGCTTCGCAAGCAACTGTGCTTTTCGGCGAAGACTTCCCGTGGCAATAGTTGCCTCGTCCGGCAAGTCGATGAGCCGCACGGAGGTATCTTTTGCAAGAAACGCGTCTTCGACATTTGCACGCGGCGGAACGGCGCCGATCGTCAATCCTTCTTCAATCGTCGTTGGCAGGTCCTTCAAACTGTGGACTGCAATATCGATGCGTCGTTCGAGGAGGGCGTTCTCGATCTCTTTGGTAAACACGCCTTTGCCGCCAATAAGCGAAAGCGAAGTATCGAGAATTTTGTCGCCAGTGGTGTGGATAATTTCGATCCTGACCGTAAGGCCGGGATAGTGTTTATGCAATAACCCCTCGACATAATGCGCCTGCCAGAGCGCGAGATCGCTGCCGCGCGAACCGATAACGATTTGTGCGGGAAGCTTCATGGACGGTTCTTTTTCTTGATTCTCATAGCTATAAAGAATGATGCAATTCCGATGATGGCAACGATCGAGCCGTTTCGCGTCCAACGCGATTGGCCACTCATGAAACTACCTGGAAGCACATTGATACCTTGTAATATCCAAACCGTACCAATGCAGACTAATACAATACTTATAACGATCAATATATTTTTCATAATTCAGAAATTGTTATTGCCAAGTGTTATCGCGCTTCATCCAGCGATTGGGCTTTCGAGAATGATGGTAGTTCGCAAGAACATAAACATCTTCGCCATGAATTCGGTAGAAGATGGAGTAGTGGAATTTCTTAATTACTCTTTCGCGGTAGTATGTGGCGTAGCCTACATAACGGTTCGGAAACAGGGTGATTTCCCGCAACGCCTTTTCGATTTCATCGATAAATTCTTCCGCGGCCGAATAATTATCCTGGGCTATAAGTTCTGCTCCCTGAATGAACTCCCTTTCTGCTTCTTCATGGAGATGAAGCATTACCGCGCGATCCTGTGACGAGCATTGCTCACCGCCTCCTCCAAAGAAACAGTTCGCGCTTCACCCGTTTCGATCGACTTCCAACGACGCTCTAATTCGTCGAGTTTTTCTTCTAAAAATTCATGCTCATTCGCAATGCTGGCGGCAAGTGTATCCACCAGCACCGCCCGACTTTCGGGATCCAGTGCGAGGGCTTCTTTCGTGATGCTTTGCAAATCTCTATCCATGTCTTTTCGAACTAAAATACGCCCGATTAAAGTGCCCTTATTCAAAATTCACCACAGCCAAATGGTTCTATGATACTTATGAATAATCCGTGACAAATGGGAGTCAGAGGTGTTTTAGGAAGTGGAGAGAATCGCCTCTCCACCGTGTGTGTGGGCATTAAAATCATTTAGATTATACTACCATGAAACAGAAGCTTACCGTCGTCGCTTCGGTCCTTTTACTCACCGTTGGTATTGCATCGAATGGGATTAGCCAGTGGGTTCCTGCCGCTGGGGTGCCCGGAGGCATAATCGGTTCGGTTGCAATGAATGGCTCGACCATCGTTGCGCTAGCAGGATCCCACGGGCTTTTTCTTTCACGAGATGCCGGGAAAAACTGGTCGCAAGTTTCCGGTTTGTCAGATAAAAGCATTGGGACGGTGCGCGCGAACGGTTCTTATTTCTTTGCTGAGACGGATAGTGGTTTATTCATTAGTATGGATAACGGCGTTACATGGTTGGCAGATACCGCCGGGCTTCCTCCGGGTGGTACTAATGATTTTACTGTCGGCGGCTCAAAGCTTTATACTTTGGTAGGTGGCTGGAGTATTTATACTTCAGCTAATAATGGAGTAAGCTGGAGTTTTCTCGATTCGGGCCAGTATCTGGGTGGGATTGCAGCGAGCGATACGAAGCTCTTCGCCGTGGGCTGGAACATCGATCGAGGTCTTTGGACCATTCTCTTCTCGAGCGATTGGGGGAAAAGCTGGAACGAGCAGGACTCTGCATGGACATTCGGTGACGTTTCCGGCGACGCGCCTTCCCTCGTTGCCAGCGGCAACAATCTTTTTGCGCTAACTTTGAAGAATGGAATTCTTCGCTCCTCCGACAATGGCGCGACCTGGACCCCCATTAATACCGGCCTCCCAATACCGGATGTAGGAACGCTCGCGATCGGAGGCACCAATCTTTTTGCCGGGACTGGATACGGAGTATTTCGTTCAACGAACAATGGCGACAGTTGGACCGAAGTTAACTCCGGCCTCGGGGATACCAATATCCGTGCTATCGCAATCAATGGCGGCACGATAGCTGCGGCCACAAGTGGCGGCGTGTTTATCTCGAGTAATAATGGTACGGACTGGATCGGCATTAATGTCGGTTTGGTAAACCCAAGCATGCTCACCTTCGGCGGAAGCGAGTCCAATTTGTTCGCAGGCACTGAGCGCGGAGGGTTGATACGTTCCACTGATCACGGCGCAAACTGGGCAGTCTCGAATGCAGGCCTAAATTCCTTTACGGGGGTAACTTCTTTCACTTCCATCGGCTCGACACTATTCGGCACAACGGGCTGGAGCGGTCAAGTCATTCGCTCTACGAACAATGGAGCAAGTTGGAACAAGGTCTTTACTTATGAGATCTATCATGTATCTTCCCTCGCCGTTATCGATACCGATCTTTTTGTTGGGACGCTCCTGGGTGTTTTCCGCTCAACTGACAGCGGCACAAGTTGGGCACCGACGAGCACATCCTCTGAGCAAGAGTTCGGCGATGTCATTGCGCTTGCAGCCCAGGGCACAAATCTCTTTGCAGGGACATCGGGCAACGGTATCTTTTTCTCGGCAGACATGGGCGCGAACTGGACGGCAGTCAATTCGGGATTGACAAATGAGATGATCCATGCTCTAAGCGTTAGAGGCACGAACATCTTCGCTGCTACGAACGGTGGAGTCTTCCGTTCTACCGATAACGGAGCGAATTGGATAGCTGTTAATTCGGGAATTACCGATACTGCAATCACATCCTTTGCATGGACCGGCAAAAATCTATTCGCCGGGACGGAGAATGCTGGTATTTTTATTTCTTCGAACAATGGCACCAGTTGGGTCGCGGTCAATAATGGCCTTGGAAACGCTTATGTCAATGCACTGACAGTTAGCGGACCGAATCTTATTGCCGGGACTAACGATATCGGAGTTTGGCACCGACCGATCGCGGAGATGATCGAACAAAATGCCGTGACAGAGACACCCGCGAACATATTGGAAATTAACTGCTACCCCAACCCCCTCTCACAATCCACAACGATCTCATTCAAGGCTCAGACCAACGGCCATGCGGAAGTCTCGATCGTGAATCTGCTGGGTATGGAAGTCGCGCATCTCTTCTCCGGCGAATTGAGTGCGGATGAGCACTCTTTTATGTGGAACAAGCCTACAGGTTTGCCGGATGGGATGTACGAATGCATCGTTCGAATGGATGGACGCGTCGAAAAACTACCGATGGTCCTACTGCGGTAAGATATTCGTCTCCGCTCAAAACGCGAACACTTCTTCCATCTTCATGGTGAACTCCGGGAACATCGCGGAGTGTAGCATAGCGGGTTTGCGGAGCAGCGCTTCCGTGCGATAGTACGTGCCGTCTTTCACCATAATCTCGATGGTCTCGTCTTCCGGATCGACGATCCAATATTCTTCAACACCTTGTTGGCAATAGATTTCTTTCTTGCGGGTGAAATCGTAATACGCCGTCGAGGGCGAGAGTACCTCGATCACGAGATCGGGAGCAATACGAATGCGATCGTTTGGGTCGATCGAAGTTACGCGATCCTGGCGAATGAAGAGAATATCGGGTTGATAGACGTCCTCATTGGTTAGATAGACATCCATGGGCGCGGCAATAATTTCTCCGAGCTTGTGGCTTCGTGCGAATGAACTCAGAAGTTCGACGAGTCGCGTGACGATACGTTGATGAAGAAAATTCGGACTGGGACTCATAATTAATTCTCCGCCGATGAGCTGATACGGCGCGCCTTCGGGGAGCCGTTCGTAATCCTCGACCGTAGCCTGTTTTAACTTAGTTAGTAACATAATTTACCTCGAAATTTAGAAAGCAATCTTACTCGCTTTCGTTCGCGGTTCGGCAGAAACATGAATCGGTTGCTGCCTTTTCAGGAATCAGCGTCATTATCATCCAGAGCAAACAATTGCCGGACGATCTCGACGCGCGTAAGCAGATCGTCCGTAGAGCCGTGCGGTTCTTTCAGCGAGACCATTGGAGAATGGAGTAGGCGGTTCATCATGCGGCGCGACATTTCGTCGATCAGTGCAAAACTTTTTTCATCGAGTTTCGCTCGCTGTCGTTCGAGTTCTTCCAGGCGTATTGCTTCGAACTTATCGCGAAGTTCTTTTATCGTCGGTCCGACTTCGAGCTTCGAGAGTGTTGCGAGGAATCGTTCGAGTTCTTCTTTAATGATCCGCTCGGCCTTCGGTATTTCCTCTTTGCGGCGCTCGATATTACGATCGACGATCGAGCGCAAATCGTCGATATCCTTGACGAATACATTCGATAGTGTAGCGATCTCCGGATCGATATCGCGCGGGACAGCAATATCGATCAGCACAATGGGCATCGAAGTTTGCCGCCGCATCATGGCAGATTCCATCATCGGCAGCGTTACAATATAATCCGGTGCAGAAGTCGCGCTGACAATAATATCGGCATTCGGAAGCAACTCGCCGAGTTCGCTCAGCGCGGCGGCTCGATAATTCGAAGGCCCATCCGGACGAACGCGCGCGAGCATTTCACGTGCATGATCCACGTTGCGATTTGCCACGACGAGCGTATCGGCGTTCCGTTCCGCGAAGTGTTTTGCGGCAAGCTCGCTCGTTTCACCAGCGCCAATTATCAGAATGGACCGCGATTTAAGATCATCATATATCTTTCGGGCGAACTCCACGGCGGCATACGAAATCGTTGCCGCACCAGTTGTCAGCGTAGTCTCGCTGATCGTCCGCTTTGCGACGCGGAACGCGGCGTGCGCGAGCTTCGTCAGAAATCCGCCGCTCGTTTCGGACTCCGTGCTGATACGAAACGCATCCTTGACTTGCGCGAAAATCTGCTGATCGCCGATGATTTGCGAATCAATCCCGGCGATGACCGCAAAGAGATGCGTCATCGAATCGCAGTAGGTCATGCGTTCGAAATAGGATTTATATTGCGCCGATTCCTGGTGCGGGATCTTCTTCGTACTGAGCAGAAAGTCGATTAAATAATCGCTCGTAGTCTCGTCGCTCGCAGGTATTGCATACAGCTCCGTTCGGTTGCACGTCGAGAGGACCAGCGCCTCGTGTACGACGCCGTCCTTTAGCCGTTCGAGGACCGAATGAATCTCACTTTCGGAAAGCGCCAATCGCTCGCGGACCTCCACAGGAGCCCGCCGATGCGAAATGCTGACCGATAGGAAATGCTGTGGCACCCGGATTACGCTGATTTAGCTGATTCTAAATGATGGACTACTAATTTAGCTGTTAAAGGAAACTATGAAAATCCGTTCCGATGGCGTTGACGATCGTCATAGAAACGATCGTCAGCGCGAAGCCCGACATCCAAAATAGTACGAGCCGCCTGCCTTCGACATGCGCGAATTTTCGCGCGAATAAAGTAACACCGAAGACGAACCAAACGAGCAACGTGGTTAATACTTTCGGATCGAGCAATAAATGTCCGGTATCTGTAGATGGCGGGAAGCGCCCAAGGAGCATTCCCCCCAGCACGATCGAAAGACTGAGGAATACGAAGCCAAACGCCGTGGCTCGGAGTCCGTATCGTTCGAGCCGTTCGAGACTCGGAATATGCTCGAAGACCGGACCGAACTCGTTGTGACGGATCGCTCGGAATAGTATCAGGTACAGTCCTCCATAAATGGCTGCCATCATGAATGCCGCGTAGCCAAATACGGAAGTTGTAACATGTGCATTGAAAATCGGATCGCGCAGGATCGCGTGCGTTTCCGGCACCGACTCGTGCGATACTCCTATAGAAGACACTAATTGCAGCACGAAGGCGACAGCCGTCACAAAAAAACCGGTGCCGGAGGTCTCCCGCGATGGCCGAAGCTCAGCAAATACATGGACCGCGAGCAGCGTGAACGCAATAAGCGATGATAGCTCGTAGATCGTGGCAACGAGTTCGTGGTGCGTTAGCGCGGTGTATGAGCCAATATAAACCGCATGGAGCGCGAGCACGGTATAGGCCGCCCACACCGCATATTTCATCCGTTGCGCAGTGGCTTGCGTCCGGAAGAACGTGCGGCCGAAATACAAAACGAGTCCGGCGTAGAGTAGCGGGAGAATGTTTTGAAGTGTCTGGGCGAGGACATTCATGCTACGGGCCGCAACAGCGAGAAGAAGTGAAACATTCATCGGAATGGCCTTCATGGCGAATTTGGAGCAAGCTGAAGTATGCTCTACACTCTCGTTAGCAAATTAATGTTTTCCTATTCTAAACTTCTCCAAAAAATTAAGAATTGAGTTTGCGTCTTTCGTGGTTCTCCTTTCGTAATTCCCAGTTCGCAATTCCTAATTCGAAATTACCCCCATGGCGGACTTCGTCCACCTGCATAATCATACTCATTACTCGCTGCTCGATGGCGCGTGCAGCATTCCCGATCTCGTAACGGCCGCAAAGGATAATGGCATGCGCTCGGTGGCCCTCACCGACCACGGTGTGCTTTTTGGCGCGTTCGAGTTTTACAAGACCGCAAAAGCGGCTGGTGTCAAGCCGATCATCGGATGTGAGGTCTATATTGTAACGGAAGGCCGCGCGACCGATCGCGAGAGTTTTACCGACGCCCAGGGCAAGCGCAAAGCGTACAATCATCTGATTCTGCTCGCTAAAGATGAGCAGGGCTATCAGAATCTGATGAAGCTTGTGACGCGCGGTCACACGGAAGGCTTCTATTACAAGCCGCGCATCGATACCTATATGCTCGAAGAGCACCGTGAAGGACTCATTGCTCTATCGGCGTGCGCGGGTGGGGTTATCAGTCCGCACCTAATCTCCGGCGATTACGAACGCGCCAAACGAATCGGCACTCGGTTCAAGGATATTTTCGACCGCGATTTTTATATCGAAATTCAGGACCACGCGATCCCCCACGAGAAGCTCGTGCGCGAGGGAGCACCCAGGCTCGCCAAAGAATTAGGACTGAAACTCGTGGCGACGAATGACTGCCACTACATCGAGCAGCGGCACGCAATCGCGCACAATATCCTGCTGCACATCAAGGATTCCGGCAAGGACGAATCCAAAATCACCGACCTTCGCTATGGGACCGATCAGGTTTATTTCCGTTCGGCCAAGGAGATGGTGAAGCTCTTTTCGGAATGGCCCGAAGCACTCGATTCGACAATGGAAATCGAAGAGCAGTGCAATGTGAGCTTTTCGAAGGATTTTAAGATGCCGAAATTTCCGATCCCGGAAGAGACTGGCATTACGACGCTCGAAGGTTATCTCGATCATCTGACGAAGCAGGGACTCGATCGCCGATTCCCCACCATGACGCGCGAAGTCGAAGACCGCGCAGAGTTCGAATTGGGCGTCATCAATAAGATGGGCTATGCAGGATATTTTCTTATCGTGCAGGATTTCATAGCGGCAGCGCGGAAAAAAGGAGTGAGTGTTGGGCCGGGACGCGGATCGGCAGCAGGGTCGCTCGTCGCCTACGCGCTTGGAATTACGAATGTCGATCCGCTGAAATACAATTTGCTCTTCGAGCGATTTTTAAATCCCGAGCGCGTGTCGATGCCCGATATAGACATCGACTTTTCGGATGACAAGCGCGAGCAGGTGATCGAATATGTCCGCGATAAATACGGCCGCGAGTCGGTCGCGCAGATCATCACCTTCTCGACACTCTCGGCGCGTGCAGTACTAAAAGATGTCGGGAGAGTGCTCGGTGTGCCACTGGGGACGATCAACGAGCTGACGAAAAATATTCCGGTCGTCATGGGCCGCGTCACGCCGCTAAAGGAGGCGATCGAACTGCCGGAAATGAAGGCGCTGCTGATGCGGAAAGACCCGCTCGTAGAGCAACTGATCGAATATTCGCTGGTGCTCGAAGGTTTCGCGCGTTCCGCTTCGAAACATGCGGCGGGCGTTGTCATAGCTCCGAGTGACATTTCGAACTACGTGCCGCTCTACAAAACTCCGCAGTTGGAGGACGCTGTCACGCAGTTCAACATGAAGGATGTCGAAGAGGCAGGCCTTCTCAAGATGGACTTCCTCGGGCTGCGCACGCTTTCGATCATCGATACGACGCTCGCGCTCGTCGAGCAAAATCACGGCGTGAAGATCGACATCGATACCATCCCGCTCGATGACAAGCTGACCTACGAGCTCTTTGGCCGCGGCGATACGATCGCCGTCTTCCAGTTCGACTCGCCGCCCATGCAAAATTACATGCGCGCGTTGAAACCGGAGAATATGGAAGATCTCTCTTCCATGAACGCGCTCTATCGGCCGGGCCCGATGGAATATATTCCGGAGTTTATCGACCGGAAGCACGGACGTAAGAAAGTTGAGTACCTGCATCCAAAACTCGAACCAATTTTAGCCGAGACGTATGGCGTCGTTGTCGTGCAGGAACAGGTGATGCGTATCGCACGCGATCTCGCAAATTTCTCGCTCGCGAAAGCCGATGAAATGCGCCGAGCGATGGGCAAGAAAGACCTCGCCAAGATGGAGGCGATGAAAGAGGCATTCATCAAAGGCTGCGTTGCCAATGAGGTCCCCGACAAAACGGCAAAAGAATTATACGAGCGTCTCGCGAAATTCGCATCGTATGGATTTAATAAATCGCACTCACTTGCCTATTCGCTGATCAGTTATCAGACGGCATATCTCAAAGCGCATTACACCGCGGAATTCCTCGCGGCGAATATGACGCACGAGATGAACGATGCCGATTACGTCGTTCAACTTATCGATGAAGCGAAAAAATATAACATTCGCACGCTGCCGCCGGATGTTAACGAGAGCTCCACACACTTCACGGCGACGAAAGAAGGCATTCGATTCGGATTGGCAGGCGTCAGAAACGTCGGTGAAAAAGCGGTGGAGGAGATCGTCAGCGATCGTGATAAAAACGGACGCTTCTCCTCGATCTTTAACTTTACTTCGCGGCTCGACACACGTGTCGTGAACCGGCGCGCGATCGAATCGCTCATCGAAGCCGGCGCGTTCGACTCCTGCAACAGCGATGGCAAAATTGCGGCCGCGTTCCGGTCGGACTTGTTCGAGAATATCGAGCTTGCATTGCAATACGGCCAGCGCGTGCGCGATGAAGCATTGAGCCCGCAGGACTCGCTCTTCGGCGATGCCGAAACGCCACACGTTCTTGCGCCGCCGCCCATTGTGGAATCCCCAAAACGATGGACCGAGCTTGAAATGCTGACGCACGAGAAAAAGTCGATTGGCTATTATGTCAGCGGCCACCCGCTCGAACCGTACCGCGTCGATGTCATGAGTTTTGTTTCGCACAAAGCGATCGAACTCGACACGGCGCAGCAAAACGATATTGTGATGGTCGGTGGCGTTATCGTTGCGATCGCGCGGAAGCTCGATCGAAACGGTAATGCATTTGCGATCGTCAAGATCGAAGATTTTACCGGCAAGATCGAATGCGTATTCTGGAGCGAGTCCTATAAACAATTTCAGCAACTCGTTCAGGATGAAATGCCCGTTTTTATCCGTGGCAAGGTCCGAAAAGGGGTGGACGAGACGCCGAGCGTCATCGTCGATGAAGCGATGGAAATCCGGGGTTTGAGAAAACGGGCGACGCGCGGGGTGCTCGTTCGGCTGTTCGACACTGAGCAAACGGGCCGGACCATCGAGCGTATGCGCGAAATTTGCGAAAAATACCGGGGAAATTGCACCACTTTCGTTACCGTTGAAACCGCAGCCGGAACTCACCGTAAATACCGGTTGCCAGAGAAATTTCAGGTCGAGCCCAGCGATGAACTGGTACGAGAATTCGACCAATTATTTGGGACGAACAGATTACTTTTTACACGATAGAACGTATATTTCAGGAAAAGTTTATGACCACCACCATTGCAGGACCGCTCCATCTTACGGACGCGACATTCGAAAATGATGTATTAAAAAGCGATAAGCCCGTGCTTGTCGATTTCACGGCGACGTGGTGCGGTCCGTGCCGCATGATCGCGCCCAGCATCGAGGAACTGGCGAATGAATACCAGGGCAAAGCCGTCATTGGCAAGCTCGATGTCGATGAAAACCCCGAGACCTCAATGAACTTCGGTATCCGCTCGGTGCCGACGCTGCTTATCTTCAAGGGCGGCAAAGTTGTCGATCAGATTATCGGCGCCGTAGGCAAGGATAAGATCGCCGCGAAGCTCGCCGCGCAGGTCGGCTGAAAAGTTATATTTGCGATTTGCAAAAGGCAGGTAGGTCACCTGCCTTTTTTATTGGCCAGTTTTTTTACCGCATAAAATATCCCGATTCCCGCGCCGGCGATAGCAAGCGGCTTCAGGACCGGCAGCGCGCCTTTGATTCCGCCGTCGAATTCCATCGCGTGCTTGACCTGATCCTGAAATTCTTCCCATCTCTGAACAAGCTTCTCTTCCATACTGACTCCGAGTCCTTTCATTAGTTCAGGCATGGCGTCGCGGAGCACCGGGTGTCCGCCGACAAAATGGACGCGCTTATCCTCTTTGTATTTTGGCAGCGCAGCGTCATCGAAAATAAGATAGGGTCCTTCTTTCAGATGTGCTTCGAAATGTGGGTCTTCGATGGCTCCGACCATAACCGTCGGCGTGCCTTTTAGCGCGATCACTTGATTCAATTGCCCGCGCCGAAGCATACTATCGAGCACACTTTTGACATGCCCGATCGTCCCTTCGAGCGTCACGCCATCTCCAACGAGAAAATTAATCGGCAGGTAATCGAATCCTTCGTGACCTTTCCACGCTGGGAATGCAACTTCCTGAAGCGGGACGCCGAGATATTCGATCGGCGCGCGCACGCCGATGCCACGGCGCTCGGCTTCGCGTGCAAATTGTAATTTATCCGGATCGTGACCGAGCAATCGTGCGATCGTCACGTCAATAGCGACCGGATCGTCCGAAGCCAGCACGCAACCGCACCATCGCGGAAGATTGGCAATCGGGCCATCGCCTTCGCCGCAAATGATCGCATCGGCGACCGTCAGGTGCGGGCGGGCAACGCTCATGATGTCCATAAACCGCTTGATCATATCGACATCGCCATGATTGTGATTGCGCCACCGTTGATTGACAATCCCGACCCAATTTTTCAGCGCACCGGAGATCGGCTCGATATGGTGGTTCTTCGCTTTCGGCACATTGACGATCACATCTGCCTCGACAATGGGACGCGGCAGCGGGACTTCCCGGATCACTTCGCCGTTCGGAATCGCGACGACATTATTCGGCACCTCGTCGCTGCCTAAGTCGATTATTTCGGCGCCAAATTTCTTTGCAATGCGCGCCATGCCCGTGACACGCATACAGTCGCTCGAAGAAAAAAACCCGCCGCTCGACTCTGCAACCTGCACGCGCGCTGCACCCGCTTCTTTTGCAAGTTGTATCAGCGCGCCGACGACAAGCGGGTCCGTCGTGCAACCCTCCTCTGCGGAATAAAAAACTGTCTGGTTCGGCTTGATGAGCACCGTGTTGCCGCTTCGGACGAAATGCTCCATGCCACCTAAATGCTCCAGCGCATCGCGGACAAGCTGGTACACCCGCTTCTCACTTCGATGTTTTTCTTTGGTATGCGCGATTGCAACTGTAGACATTTTTAAGCAATGAGTCTGAACCTTGATCTTACGAGATTAAAATGATTTTTGAGATGATCCCAAAAGTAGGAAATTTTGGACCGTGCTATAATTTTTTTTATCGTTCAAATCTCATGAAATCAAGGTTCAGATAATTAACTTCACCCATAGCCATATTTCGATAAGTCCATGTGGGTCAGGCGGCGGTGCAGCGGAGCATGAATATATGGAAAGAGAATGCCGAGCGAGATCCCATAGATGAGGTGCGACGTTATAATCGGAATGCCGAGATCGTAGCGTGCAACGGGGACTGAAAAGATCAGTTCGAACAGCATGACTGGCCCCGCGACCCACAAAAAATATCCGTAGGTAATGCCGAAGAGCCACGCCGACCGTTTTGCGTTGGCCGCGCGCCCGAGTAACAGCCCATAGATCATCCCTTCTACTGTCGCTAAAGCGATATGAATGATGACGATCGACGTCACGGAAATTCCGAGACGTTCAGAAAGCAACGGCAGACCGCCCGTGCCGTAGAGCACTCCGAGCGCAATTAATGAAGCGATAAAACCGGTGATAAGCCCTGCCATCACCGGCCTCTGCGTCGGCCCAGCGTGCTGGCCATGCACTTGCAGATAATGAACGAACTCTGTGCTTTCGGTGAAACGCATGAGTAGTGGATAGTGGAAATGTCTGAACCTGGATTTTTGGGATGAAAAGGATGGAACACTATTTAAAATTTAATCTTTATGCTCCGTCCCAAAAATCATTTTAATCCCAATAATCCCGGTTCAGATTAGAAATCGATTTGAACTTTCAGCGTATTCGAATTCGAAAACATTTCGATGAGATATTTATATGCGAGTGCGACAGGCCTCGGGTCGCGATTGAGATCGAAGAGTCCTGCAGCATTGACATTGCCGATCGATTTGCTCAGCCCGATGTCCCAGTCGATTTGATCGTGCAGGCTGAACCAGGTAAATCCGACGACGGGAACGCCCTCCTTGCGCATAAGCTCCACGTTATGCCATTGGCGCCATAGCCATTGCGGTGCAAGCGTGGAGTCGAAGGTATTGGTCTCGGTGTGCATCATCGGCATCTGGTAACGCTCATAATATTGCGCTGTAATCACGTACCAACCGAACAGCTCGCCTAATTCCTGGATCGATCCATCGCGTGCCACGACTTTTTCATTCCAGGTATAATAGTCGATACCGAGAATAACCTTTGGGGGCGGCTTCGTATTCATGCACCATTCGTACGCCTGCGAGTCCAGCCCATTATCGAATGCGTACGTTCGCGTTGTATCGCTGAAGGGATGCGCGTACAATAAATCCGACGCTAAGAACCGGCGTTCGTTCTCGAGTGCGGCGATTCTTTGCACCTCTTCTTCCGGGCAGCATGGCTGATAGAACTCGCTCGATTCGCTATTGATGAATACAATATTAGGATTTAATGCGGCTAACCGCAACATGATATGTTTGCTCGCGAGCGCCATATTGGTGGTGGCCATCACAAAACCTTTTTCCGTTCGGAGCTGCTCGTTCCAGGAGCCTTCGAGCGCGCTTTTGCGGGCCGTCACGTACATCTCATTGACCGGCGTATATAATGTGACCCACGGATAGCGTTTTGCGAATGCTTCCGCATATTCCGGCAGCGCCAGTACGATCTCGGGATTCTGAAAATTTCCGAGCCAGTCAGGCAAGCCGAAATGGCAGAAGTCTATAATGGGCACAATACCAAGCCGCTGCATTTCCCGCATGACAAGATCGACAAATTCCCAGTCATACTTTCCGCGTCCTAAGAATGTTTTGTAAATCGGAAATCCGTAGCGTAGATACTTGATGCCGATCTCGCGGACGAGATGCAAATCTTCCTTCCACCGCCTGTAATGGTTGATGGCTTCGAGTTCGTCCAGCCGCCATCTCCCCTGATCGATCGTCGGAGTGCTGCACTCGATACCCGTGGCAAAGATAAACTCATTCATGCAGCGTGCGCTCCTTGTAGTGGAGATCCTTCGGGATGACCAACCGGCCGGATATAAAGCGCGCCCAGAATTACTCCATAAATCGCATGGCCGAGGAGGATACTCGTTGGGCCGCCCCAGCCCAAATCGTACGCAAAAAATCCGAGCGTTTTATCCGGCTCGTGCATCAGATATTGCCGGATCGAGACCAAATGCGGCACCATGATAAATCCTGCCACAAGCGC
>DASZLH010000153.1:0-11646 GCA_035552495.1 Kapaibacterium sp. (SeqCode)
TTCGTAGAACTCCAATCGGACATTCCTACAACTTTCAGTGTTTCGGGGATGCGCGCCGTGAGCGTCGATCCATCTATTCCGGAGAGTTTTCCGAAGTAACGAAGGACTTGCTCGCCCGTAAGGTGGAGTGGATAGCGATGGTTCTCCGGAAGGTAACCGATCCGTTCCTTGGCGCGAACGGAGCCGAACGGATAGCCGAGCACGGTACCGGAACCCGCGCCCAGGAAGACGATGCCGAGCACGCACTTGATAAAAGTCGTTTTGCCGGCACCGTTTTGTCCGAGCAGGCCGAAGATCTCGCCGGGCGCTACGTTCAGCGTCACGCCCTGCAACGCATGAACCGCCTTCTGGCCCTGACCGTAAGTTTTAACAATATTATTTGAAGCGAGAGCGATCTCCATAATAGAATAGGGTTTGAATTTGACTCATTACACGCAAGGGGTAAGAAAAACACGCAAAGTCTAAAAAACAAGACATTCGCAGAGTTTTGTGGTAGTTAGAAATCAAATTTACGGCAAAGAATCGAAATAGTTTAGAAAATAGTAAATTTAACGAACAGCATGGCCGAAATCAGCGGGAAAATGCATGAAAACAAGGTAGTGATCGTCACCGGGTCGGCGATCGGCAATGGACAGGCATTCGCGGCCGAGTTCGCTCGGCAGGGCGCGCAAGTGGTGCTTGCCGATATCGAGCAGCAGCAGGAAACAGTCGAAAAACTTCATGCTATCCCCGATGCTGCCGAGCCATTCGTGATGGAAGTAGATGTAACGAGCGAAGACGATACACGGCGCATGGCCGCGGATGTCAAAGCGCGCTTTGGCCGGATCGACGTGCTGGTCAACAACGCGGGCCTCTACGATGAAGAGCCGTTCGAACTGCTGACGCTCGACGCATGGAAGCGTGTGATCGATGTGAATCTCACCGGGCTCTTTCTCGCGACAAAGGCTGTCGTGCCGGTGATGAAGCAGCAGAAGTCGGGACGCATTATCAATCTATCGAGCGATACGATTTGGCTGGGTACGCCGTATCTTGTTCATTATGTCACCAGCAAAATGGGCGTCGTTGGATTTACGCGAGCATTGGCGAGTGAAGTTGGGAAATATGGCATTACGGTCAATGCTATTACGATAGGACTAACGGCAACCCAACGTCCGCCGGGCACGCGGCTTACACAGGGAAATATTCTGGGGCATTTGCTGCCGCCTCAGTCGATCGAACGCGCCGAAACTCCGGAAGATATTGCAAATATTGTTTCATTTCTGGCGTCCGACGCCTCCGGTATTATTACTGGCCAGACAATCAATGTCGATGGCGGGGTTGCACGGCATTGAAATAATCAATAAGAACGGAAGTTTATTCATAATTGAATTCGATATTTTAATTGGAACAATTATAGTTGTTAGCATGTACAATGGATGCCGGAAGCCTTACCGGTGGTTATTCACCCATATAGCAGCAAGAGGTTCTACGATTTTATCACGCGGGAAAATAAAAGAGGAAGGTACCTTCTATCTTGTCTATTTCCAAATTGCTCCACTGCTCTATCTTTAGCAATCATTTGACAGTTTTCGACAGCAACAAGTAAGAGATTTTCATTATGCGCGGTCTTTCTGCGCGGCGTAGGTTTTCCTGCGCATACCCTAAACAAGTTTTTATTCACATCGCCTGATGAACCCCTTTGTGGTATCTCATTATGCGCTCTTAAAACATCGGCTCTGAAATACGAAATAACAATACATAAATTTCAAAATATTTCAGGGCTATACAGAATCCAACTTGAGTACAGACAACAGACATGAATTACAAAAGCAAATCTGACGGATTAACGGAAGCCATCGAACGTCTTCGTTCCGAACTTGGCGCTATTAAAGAAGAACTGCGCGTCATCGACTTACGCCGCCCGGCGCTCGAATCACGCGCCAAGCGTATTGCTGAAGCGCTTTCCACGCTGATGGGCGATGGCTCGACCGGCGATCCGCGCTGGATGCAATTGCCGCGCATAACCCAGTCGGGCCTCGAAGATTCGAACGAGATGGCGGCGGGCGGCGCGCCTCGTGAGTACACTCCCCGCATTCCCAAGCAAAAAGCCGGACCGGCGAAGAAACCGGAGATATCCGAAGATGCCGTCATCGCAATGGCCTATTATATCCAGAATGCCGAGCGCCCGGTCAAATCCAGCGAGTTATATGAGCACTTAGTAAAGACCGGCCAGATGGAAGCCATCGACACGGAAATGCCATACAAATCGTTTGCGATCACCCTCCGCAATGTTCGCCAGGAACTCATCGAATACAGCCGTAACAGCAAGACCTGGACCTGCAAAGATAGGAGCCCCAAGGCAAAGCTTCGCGAAGCAATGGAAAAGGGCGATGGAACGCGCGTCGTTTCGTCGCATTCGCTTCCATCCAATCGTGAGGACCATGTCTTTGTTAAAGTCATCACGGATATTTTCCGTAACAATCATTGGGATGTCCTTAGCGCCACGCGTTTGTACGATGAGCTTTCCGAGCGCCGCGAGTTTGGCCTGATTCCCGGGGTCGGCAGTTTTACCGATTTCACGGCAACACTTACATCGTATAACGACTTCTTTCCATTCGATGAAGAGAGCAATCTTTATCAGAGTGCGAAGCAGGATGTGAAAGCCGCCGATATTTCGAGCGGCGTTCCGGGACTCTATACCGTTAAGCAAAATGGCGGCGTAGCAGTCTAATCGTTCGAATGAAATTCAATCCCCAAACGGCAGCAGCCTTTTGGGGATTTTTTGTTATGGGACGAAGCGGAAGCGCGACTGGGTAGTATTCCCAAGTGGTGGAGCCACGAAGTACTCGCAGCCCAGGGTGAAGCGAAGCGGAACCCTGGGTAACGATGGCGAAAGAAAGACTGAACCTTGAAAGGGCGATGTACCCTTTCAGGGCTATGAAATTTAATGTAACGCCAACCCAGGGTTCCGCTCGCAAGCTCGCTCCACCCTGGGCTGCGAGTACTCCGTCGCTCCGAGACTAATGCAAATTGTCTGAACCGGATTTATGAGATTATTGGGATTGATGGGAATAAATACATTGCAAGGCGGATTTTTGAAAACCGTAAGTTATTGTAAAATAAGGGACTTAGACGGAATTCGAGTGGAAATCTTCGGAATTAATTAAATCTGCGGAACTTTTATGGTGATTTTGATGTTGTATATGTTGTTATTGCAAGAAGTATCAAAGTTCCTGAACCCCAAGGATTGCTTCGTCCAAAATGGCTTGCTATGCCATCTTCTCCTCGCAATGACGGTCAAGAATACTTTAGACTGTTTTTCTTTCAGATCGAGATTTATGAATTTTGAATTGACACCACACTATATAAAAATTTAACTATTGGCTAAACTAGCTCCATTATCTACAATTTGCGAAAATCAAGGAAATCTCTTATCATCAAGAAATCATTCGACTTCGCCTTACTACGCCGAATTCGCTTTGGATGACAATTATAAGGAAGATGATCTTTCATGAATTTTCCCCCAACACCTACACAAAGTTATTTTGACTTTTCTTTCACATAGAAGAAATCATCTGGAGTGCTATAATATAGAGAGTGAGTTGTGGGAGTTGAAGGAGGGACATTCGAGGCGCCGCCCGGATTCGAACCGGGGAATGGAGCTTTTGCAGAGCTCTGCCTTACCACTTGGCTACGGCGCCGATCATAGAATAAGTGTCGAACTACGTCTAACCGGCATTTTCAGTTCCTTCTGTTATTGCAAGGAGAGCGATTCTGTAGGAACATGGAACGGGAAAGAGTGCTTCTCGGATTTGATTTGCTGGATTTTATTCTATTTGGCAAGTCAATTGCCGTATCGCTTTTTTTCAATCATGGCGCGATATACGAGCGCCTTCTCACAATGGAAAACACCTTCAGAAACAAAATTGTAGAAACGATCGAACCCTGGGCTTCGAAATTTGCTCAGGACCGTGGCCTTTACCTGCTGCGAATTCAAGTGCGTGGCAACGAGCAAAGTCCGGTCATCGAGATCATCCTCGATGGCGATCGGAGCATTACTATTGACGACTGTGAAGCGGTCAGTAAGGATATTCATGCTGCAATCGATAGCGGTAAACTCGTTCGAGGAAATTTTCGGCTCGACGTAATGTCGCCGGGCATCGAAGAACCGCTTGCTCACGACTGGCAATTCGAACGGAGCGTAAGCCGGTTGGTTGAAGTCCACTACCGTGATGGCGACGAGACGCATACGTTGCATGGGCACCTTCGGCAATTCAATGACAAAGAGATCGCGATCGAGCCGATTCATGTCAAGGCGAGAAAGCCGCCAGTTCCGAAAGTTGTCCCTACGGAGGAAGGTCCGGTCGTGCTTCAAACAGATGAGCAGCTTTATGATAATCCGGTCGAGCTGGTCAAGATCGCTCGAGGGCATGTGACGAAAGTGATCGTCCAGGCAGAAATTGGAAATTCAGGGATGTGAGGTCTTACCCATTGCGCCAGCTCGGCGGCAGGTTTTTCTCGATCTCGATACCTTCAAAGGGCTTGGATTTTCGGGGTCCGGTTTTGCGGACCCATTCGGCCATGCGGTGCAGTCCTTCCGATAGCGAAGTTTCCTTTTGCTTTCCGAAGATGCGCTGGACTTTCGAGTGATCGCTATACGCATCGACGACTTCATTACGGGCAGGGAGATGGCGCACTTCGGTCGTGCTGCCCATTGCATTCATGACTTCGTTAGCAAGCTGATTCACAGTATAGACGGAGTCAGCTCCGACGTTAAAGATTTCGTTGCGAGCTGCTGGCAGTGTAGCGCTCTCGGCCAAGATGGGTGCGATATCGCCAACATAAGAAAACGCTCGGGATTGCTTACCATCGCCGAAGATAGTGAATGGCTCGCCACGGAGCGTCTGATTCATAAATATGCCAATGACATTCCGGTATTTGTCGCCGGTGTTCTGTCGCTCGCCATATACATTATGCGGTCGGAAGATCACGTAGTCGAGGCCAAACATTTCGTGTGAAGCTTTGAGGTCGAGCTCGACTGCATACTTTGCAACTCCATAGGAATCCTCGGGAGCCGGCACCAACTCTTCGCGCATGGGAAGTTGATTCTTACCATAGACTGCGATCGAGCTGGTAAAAATAAAACGCTTCACATCATGTTTCACTGCTTCATTGATAAGATTGACGGAGCCGATCACGTTATTTGTATAATTGAATCGCTTGATGAAATGCGAGAGTCCTTCAGCAGCGTAAGCAGCAAGATGAAAAACGTAATCGAAAGCGTGCTGGTCGAAAAGCTGCGAAAGACGAACGTGATCGACGCAGTTCGCTTCGATAAAAGTTGCCTGAGTGTTAACATTATCGGCGAACCCTCCGGAAAGATCATCGAGTGCTACGACGGTATGCCCCCGCTCCAAAAGCGCATCGACAACATGCGAACCAATAAATCCGGCCGCGCCGGTTACTAAAGTAGTTGGCATTAAACGGAAAAATAGATGATGTAAAAAGAATCAGGACTTCAGAAATCCGCGCTCGCGTAATCCTTGCATCCCACGATAGCCACGAAAATAATCACGAACTCCCCATAGTATCGCACGCGCTGCCCGAAGATTTTTCGCTCGCAAATCGAGATACACGCGATACGCAATATAGATCGGATAAAACAACCAGTAGCGAATGCGTTCGATACCGTGATAATGCTTGTGCGCATAAATAAATGCGTTCCGGTATTGCATATACATGTGGAACGGTGTTTCGAGTCCGAGTGCGGCACTCTTGAAATTATGATAGATAATGCTAGCCGGCTCGTAGATGCAAACATATCCGGCGCTATGCGCGCGCTGGCACCAATCGGCTTCTTCCCAATAGATAAAATATTCCGGCGAGAGCGGTCCGATCTCGCGGATTACACTGCCGCGCATCAGCATGAGGCAGCCGGATGCATACGGAATTTCGCGTGCTGTTTCGAACTTTCCGGTATCATGTTCCTCCACTCCATAGTGGTGAAATCCCATGTGCCACTTGCGGAATGAACCAGCATACCAGATTACGTCTGACTGCCCATCACGCGTTTCCGGTGCATAATAAATTTTCCCGCTCACAGCTGCGATTTTCTCACTCGATTGCAGTCTTGCGACAAGCGGCCCAAGAAATTCTGGTGTAACGATCGTATCGTTATTTAAGAGCAATACATGATCGCAGCAATTTTCGATCGCATGTTCGATTCCAAGATTGTTTCCGCCTGTAAAGCCAAGATTTTCTCGCGAATGGATATGCGTGACATCTGGAAACCCCGCCTCAAGACGCGTATCCGATCCATCGCGCGAGCCGTTATCGACCACGATGACTTCGACGTTCGAATATGCAATCGTTGCCAGCGACTGAAGACACCGCGCGGTGTCCTCATAACCATTGAGGTTCACGAGCACGATACCGATTCGCGGTTGCGGTGTTTGCATCATTTGACCCTATCCAATATTTCTACGGCCATGTTATACTTCTTAAATGGCGGCATCAGATAAACACCATCGACGAGTGGTTTGGCCTCCTTCAGGAATTCAACACAAATATCGATACCTTCCTTACTTTGGTCGTCGATTTTTACCCTGTTTGCAATGCGATCGTGGATCCATTGTGGAATCGACATTCCGGGCACTTCATAATGCAAAAACTCTGCATGACGTTTGCTTCGGAGCGGCATAATACCGAGCATAATTTTCGTGTGGCCTTGAAACGGTTTAATCTTCTCGATAAATTTTAGAAGAGCATCCATTTCAAAAAGTGGCTGCGTGAAAATCACCTCGCAGCCCTCGGCGATTTTACGTTCGAGGCGGTCTAACTCCCGCGCCATATCGTCTGCGACAGGATTGCAGCCACACGCGATCAGGAAATGCGTGCAGTTATAACTGCCACCCGAGATCGGATTTCCCATTAGATCGCAGCCATCGTTCATCGACTTGATTGCGCGGATCAGCCCGATTGCGTCAATGTCATAGACACTCGTGGCGTACGGGTAATCTCCAATCTGTGCAGGATCGCCGGTGACCGCGAGAATATTGCGTACGCCCATTGCCTCCGCGCCCAGCAATTCCGATTGCAGCCCGACCATATTACGGTCGCGGCAAGCGAGATGCGTAATTGCCTCGATGTTGCATTGCGACTGGACGAGATGACCGAGTGTGAGCGAGCTCATACGCAGACGCGCCCGTGCTCCATCTGAAATATTCACTGCGTCGATACCGGCATTGGCAAGATACGACGCGCCTTCGAGCACGCTTGACATATCGAGTCCGCGTGGGACGTCTAGCTCGACTGTCGAAAGAAATTTTTTGCCGAGATTGTGTTTGAATTTCGAAAAGTTTTCTTCATTTGCGTGGCCATTACGTTGCGCAGGCTTTACGCTAATCTCGCGTAGAGATATTTGACCGGCATGAACGTTCGTAATTGCCTGATGGATTGCACGAATGTAGTTGGGTAAGGCACCCCCGCTGGCCCCAATAATTGTAACTCCGGCCTCGACTAATAGCTTGGCGCTTTCGGCGACATATTCCGATGTCGCATTATAAATGGGTCGTCCATCGACAAGTGTGGGAATGCCGATGTCAGGCTGCGCGCCAATGGCAATACCAGGGATTGCAAATGCCTGTATAATGGCAAGCATTCTGTTCGGTCCGACAGTACCGTTCGAACCGATGGCCGCAACGCCGTAGGCTTTCAGCCGTTCAGCGATCTTTCGAGCGAAGTCGGTCGAAAGCAGTGCACCATCTTCCGGAAAAGTCTTCTGAGCTATGATCGGAATATTCGGCGCAATTCGCTGCGCTTCTTCGATGGCGATTTCGAGCTCGGTTATATCGATAAAGCTCTTTAGAATAAGCACATCGGGGCCACCATCAATGAGTGCCAGTAGCTGTTCGTGAAATGCTTTGCGAACATCTGTCGCCTTTAGTGGGCCGACGGGCGCCAAAAATTTTCCGACCGGCCCCAGTGCCGCCGCAACGAAAAGCCCATTCTCGCTTGCGACCGTCCGGGCAAGCCAAACACCTTTCCGATTGATCTCATAAGTCTTTTCTTCCAGATTATATCGCGAGAGAGTGAGCGGATTCGCATGTTCCGTATTTGAGATGATGAGTTCTGCACCCACTTCCGCAAAGCTACGGTGAACGTGCTCCACAGCAATGGGCTGCGTTAGGTTATACCGCTCGATCAGGGGTTCAGCAAAACCTTCGGCGTGCAGGGCCGCGGCCATCGAGCCATCTGTCAGAATAGGATGCGAAGCAGCGCCTCGGAGCCGTAAGTTAAAGCGGTCGAGTGTTTCGTATTTGGGCGGGGCGGATGTCTGGGGTTGCACGGAATGCACGAACGCGAAGTCCCGGAGTTCCGCTCCATCCTCACTTAGGAAAGCCTCTTCTTTGCTATTTAGCTCGGGATGTTGCGAACTCTTGGACACAGAAGAAGAAATAGATTTACTGCCCAAGCATTGCTACGGAAGGTGTAGCCGGCTGTCCTTGTAATTTAAGAAAGCTCTTGAAGGCTTGGGCGTCCCTGGTGAAACCTGGAAACGTAGCGAGGGGCTTATCATCTGGCGAGACGATGACGTAATAGGGAAGGGCGATCGTATTGAATCGTTGCTCTTCGATCGTGCGGTTGGAATCGTCGAGCGGTGTATCATTATCGGTGTAAAGCCGTGCAAGCACGAAATTGCTGAAGATTTGCTGCACGTCCTGCCGAGAAAAAACGGTTTTTTCCATTGCGCGGCAATTGGTACAGGTATAACCCGTGAAGTCGATGAAAATATTCTTGCCTGTCTTCTTCGCTTCTGCAAGCGCTTCGGAATAACTTGGAATCCATTGCTCCGATGCAAGCGTGGGTTTGGTCGTATTAAGCGATGTAGATTGAATGTCCACCGCATCATAAGGTGGCAAAAACGCATCAAGCTGTCCAAGTGGCTGGCCGTGGAAACCGGTGTAAAGATATACTCCAACCGATAAGAACGCCACTGCGATCATGACACGAAGCGCACCGATATGCTCAACTGGCGTATCGTGCGAAAGCTGGAATCGGCCCAGCAGATAAAGAGTCGTGATGATGGCGATCGCGACCCATGCCGCCAGTACGAGATCGCGAGAAAAGAAATGCCATGACCAGATTAGATCGACATTCGAGAAAAACTTGAGCGCCGCTGCAATTTCAAGAAATCCCATCACGACCTTGACATTATTGAGCCACGATCCCGACCGCGGCAGCGATTTCATGAGGCTCGGGAAGAGCGCTAACAGAAAGAAAGGCAGTGCAAAGACTCCTGCAAACACGACCATTCCGATGAGTGGGACGAACCATGAACCGCGCGAGAATGCCACCATGAGCGTTCCGACGAAAGGAACTGTACAGGTAAAACTGGTAAGCGAAAACACGAAACCCATCAGAACAACGGAGAACATTCTATTTTTGCTCTGTTGCGCGGTACTATTCAGCTTGGAAAGAATCGAGGACGGAACGCCAATCTCGAACAGTCCAAATAAATTGAGCGCAAATGCAATGAAGATGGCTGCAATAAGCAGATTCGCCCAGGGGTTGGCAGCAAATTGATTGATGCCGGCAGGTCCTGCGATAAGCGAAAGTATAAAACCCAGCGCAACAAACGTTACGATAATGCCGAGCGCATAAAGCACCGCATCTTTCGTTGCTTCCTTGCGCGAACCGGCATTGCGCTTTGTAAAAAAGCTGACCGTAATCGGCACCATAGGAAAAACGCAGGGCGTGAGCAGCGCCAGCAATCCAAAACCTGCTGCGGCGAGGATGAACCGCCAGATGGAAATCTCCGCAAGTCCGACGACATCGCCTGTGTTGGTGGCTTGAGGTGCAGTGGGTGTGGGAGTTTGATTTATTGCTGCGGTCGGCAGCTTACTGGTATCGATCGTAGGCTCCGATGCACTCGTAGATGTATCGGCTGTTCCATTTCCAATTGTAAGCTGTAGCGGCTTCTCGCCCAGGACAGTCATTGGCACCGCAAACGTCCGAGGAGGTATGCACATGTTTTCATTGCAAATCTCATAGTGCAAGTAAAAATAGAAAGGTATTTTTTCGCTTGCGTTCCGTTTGATCTTTATCGTTGCGATAATATCGAACGGTGTGTAATGCGCGAGGCTCCACATCTCGAAGCTCGAATCGTAAGTCCGAGTTATTTTTCCGGTCTCTTTAAGGCTGACGATCTGAAAGTACTTGGAAATCTCATCGGGCACCCCGAGCGATAATGGAATCAAGTCGCCCGAGTCAGACATCATCGAACTATATAGATGCCAGTGGGTGCGAAGATTCACATGGATAACGGCCTGAAAGGTCCTTCCGGCAGTGGGCTTCTCTTTTGGTGCAATCGAAAGTTTAAATATTGTGGAATCGCCTGCGAGCTTCGTTTCGAGCCGCGGTTGCGAAGCATGGGCGCTCATTCCTGTTCCAAAAAGGAGCAGGATTGCAGGCAAAAGATAAGGAATGATTCTTTTTATGAGTTTAAGCATCGTGTCCCGAAGAGAGCACCACGTATGCTAAACTTCGCGCGGAAGACCACCGTTCCGAAGCAAAAGAGAAGCGGAAAGTTTGGAGTGAAATCGATGAAGAGATTCCTAATGGAACATCTCTTTAATCATGCCCCAGGTGCGGCGGACACCACTGGAAGGCTTGGTGACGTTGACGGTTTCGGAGTAGCTTAGTTCGCCATCGGATAAGTTCATTCTCAGGCGATATTTGTAAGCATCTGCCATGGGTTTCGTACCACCCGACTGCCCTGCAAGTGGAGCAGCATTCAGGTTGCCATCGTGAAATTTATAATAACTGAAGCTGCCAGTCGTGGCAGTGGTCCCAACTTCCTGGAAATTATTCAGGCTAAGATCGCTGCGCTCGATCGAGTAATTTTTGATCCCGGTTTCGGTCAGAGATTTCCACTCGAGTGTAATTCCATCTCCATCGGGTCTTGCGGTGAAAGAGTCGATTGCGCCAGTAGAGCCAAAACCGAGCGTCGCAAGGATAGCAAGAGCAAAAATCGCGAAATAAAGGCCTTTTATGCCCTGAAAGCCGCGAATTCCATTCGTTGAAACTCGATTATTTATCGATGTGCTCATTTATATAGCTTCAAATATACAACACTTACATAGTATAACCACGAAATTCGTCTTTATCATGCCCATGAAAATGGGGTAAAAATTTATACCTTACCGCTTCACGCGCTCTCCTCCTTCCTCGAATGTAAAAATCCATGCAGCCAATCTACCTTCATTCAGAGTCGTAAAATTATCCCAGTATGCTGGTGAACGGTCCGGCTCTGAGCCGGTTGTCGAATCGCGGTCTTCCACTTCTTCGCGAATACTGCCGAGCCGCTGTTGCCAAATTGCCATATTCTCCGAACGAAGATCGACCCATCCCTCCCGAGCGAATTCATCGCGCCTTATATCGTTCAGTTCAATGACGGTGCCGAGCTTCGCTGGCGGAATCTTGATCTGCTTACCGCGAACAAGTTTTTTGCCATCCGAGAGCAAAATGGGGATGCCAATCGAAATAATCTGACTTCGCAGACGAGTAGTAGTTTCGAGAATGTCCTGTGCTTTTATAGATAAGTCTTCCGGTGTATAGCTTAGAGCACCATCGAAATCCACAGCGATGAGTTTGAGAAGATGCGCT
>DASZLH010000154.1:0-3390 GCA_035552495.1 Kapaibacterium sp. (SeqCode)
CCCGCCGAAGGCACGCCGGAATATCTGGCGCTCGATCTCGCGACCGATATTCTTTCGAGCGGCCAAAGTTCGAGACTCTATAAAAAACTGATCTACGAACTGCAAATTGCTTCGGAAGCATCCTCCTATATGGACGGACGCGAAATGCCGGGACTTGCGTATATCTATGCCGTCGCGCGGGAGCCGGAAGGCGATATCGGCGCGATGGAAGGCGCAATCGAAGAAGTCATCGCCGATGTGGTGGCGCGGGGCGTCAGCGAGCAGGAATTAGAAAAAGCAAAAAATAAGACCGAAGCGCGCCTCGTCGCAAGCCGAGTAACCGTTCAGGGCAAAGCGGACCAGCTCGCGCATGCCGCGATCTTTTACAACAATACCGCGCGCGTCAATACGATACTTTCAGAATATCGCGAGGTCTCTGCCGAGCAGGTACGCGCTGCCGTCGAAAAATATTTTAGGCGCACGAACCGCTCGATGGTCGTTTACCAACCGCCGGAAGCACTATTGACAAATGCCGAATCTGCTGCATCCGATCTTCATTCATTCTAACGATACGTTCAGACCGATTTTATAATGACTCAAACTTCTAACGCAACGCCGCCCGTTTACGCGACTCCGCTCGACCGTTCCAAGCCACCGCAGCCAGGCGCATTTCCAAAAGTGACGTTTCCGAAATTCGAAGAACGCCGTTTGAAAAACGGCCTGAGCGTGTATATCGTACAGAACCACGAGCAACCGATCGTTTCGATGTCGCTCTATATCCGCGCCGGTTCGATCTATGATCCGAAGCGACGGGAAGGCCTTGCCGCGACCGTTTCGGACATGATGACGAAAGGCACCGAGCGCCGCTCGGCTACGCAGATCGCGGAGGAAATTGATTTTGTCGGCGGCGCGCTGTTTGCTAGTGCATCGTGGGACGCGCTCACGATCGGCGTGACGGTCCTCAGCAAATTTCTCGGAGTCGGGTTGGACCTGCTTGCGGACGTCATCCAGCACTCCACATATCCGGAGGAAGAACTCGAACGCGTGCGCCTGCAACGCCTTGCAGGATTGCGGCACGCCAAAGCCGACGCCGGATTCCTCAGCGATTTGGTCTTTTCGAAACAAGTATTTCCCGGGCATCCATACAGCCAGCAAGCGAGCGGTACGGAAGAATCGGTCGAAAAGATGAAGCGCGAAGATGTCGTGCGATTTGTTCAGGATTATTTCGGGCCCGATAATGCATTCGTCGTCGCTGCCGGCGACATTCATCCCGAAGCATTTCTTGCAGAGTTGGACAATCTGCTCGGCTCCTGGAGTGGTGCGCCGCTGCGCGCCGCGGGATTTGAATCGCCGGGAATTACACCGGGCCGGCAGATCGGGTTGATCGACAAAGAGGGCGCAGTGCAATCCGCGGTGCGCGTCGGCCATGTCGGGATTCCACGCAACACGCCCGATTACATCCCGCTCTCGGCACTCAATATGTTGCTGGGCGGATATTTCAATTCGAGGATCAATCTGAATCTTCGCGAAAAAAATGGCTTTACGTATGGCGCGCGGAGCATGTTCGATGCGCGCTTACTGTCGGGTCCATTCTTTGTTTCGACCGAAGTCCGAACGGAAGTCACCGTACGCGCGGTCGAAGAAATTATCAGCGAGATTACGCGCATCGCGCTCGACCCGGTAACGGACGAAGAATTGCAGACGGTCAAGAACTACATGATCGGAAGTTTTCCGCTGCAGATCGAAACTCCGCAGCAAATTGCCAACCGAATTGCAATGATCGTCCTGTATGGTCTGGACCGAGATTATTACGATACCTACCGCGATAAACTCGCGGCGCTCACCGTGAACGATTTGCACCGCGTCGCGCGGCAGTATCTGCATCCCGATGCGCTTACGATCGTAGCCAGCGGCAACGTTCAGGCACTGCAATCCGGCATGGGCGAGTTCGGCGAAGTGCAGGTATTTAACGATGAAGGCCAGCCGATCGAAACCGCTGTAACACTATAAAAAATGAAGAATGAAGAATTATAATCCAGCACTACAACCTCATAATACATGAAACCTTCTTCTTTCTTACATCTTTAATTCTTCATTCTTCATTCATAATTCTTAACTGATAGATATGCCTACCGTATCCACCTCCACTCGTTCCGCCGGCGCGGCCAATGGCCGCGAGCTCGAAGCCGCACGCGAACTCGTTCAAAAATATCAACTGGTCAAGCAGGAAGTTGCGAAGGTCATCGTCGGGCAGGAAGCGATCATCGATCAACTGATGGTCGCGCTGCTGGCGCGTGGGCATTGCCTACTCGTCGGTGTGCCGGGACTTGCAAAAACGCTGCTTATTCGTACCGTCAGTGATGTCCTCGATCTCACATTCAGCCGCATTCAGTTCACTCCGGACCTTATGCCCACCGATATCACCGGAACGGAAATTCTCGAACAGAATGTCTCGACCGGCGGCAAAGAATTTCGTTTTATCCGAGGGCCGGTCTTCGCGAATATTATTCTTGCCGACGAGATCAACCGTACACCGCCGAAAACACAGGCCGCCCTGCTCGAAGCCATGCAGGAACACCGAGTGACCGCCGCGAACGTCACCTACACGCTCGCCGAACCATTCTTCGTACTAGCAACACAAAACCCGATCGAGCAGGAAGGCACGTACCCTCTGCCAGAAGCGCAGCTCGATCGGTTTATGTTCAATCTCTGGCTCGACTATCCGAGTGAGCGCGAAGAGATCGATATTGTAAAAACGACAACGAGCGAATACAAAGCAGCACTGCAAAAAGTAATGGGCGCTCGCGATATTGTCGATTTCCAGGACTTGGTCCGCACCGTGCCCGTCGCCGATAATGTGATCGAATATGCCGTGCGCCTCGCTGCGAAAACCCGCGCGAAGCGGCCCGGCGTGCCGGAGTTCGTCTCCAAGTATGTCAGCTATGGCGCGGGACCGCGTGCATCGCAATATCTCGTACTCGGCGCAAAAGTCCGCGCGCTCCTCGATGGCCGCTACACGCCATCGATCGACGATATTCGTTCGCTCGCGCTGCCCGTATTGCGTCACCGCATCATCACGAACTTCAACGCGGAAGCCGAAGGCCTGACGACGGTGGAGATCATTCAACGACTGGTAAAAGAATGATGAAGTGTGAAGTAGGATTTTGTGTGAAGTATGAAGTATGAAAAAAAGAAGTCGAACCATCGAGCAACGTGGCGCTTCATTTCATTTTTTCTACTTTCGTGCGTTGTAACAACGCCTTCGCTAGCGCAAACAAAATACTGGATCGAATTCCGCGATAAAGGAATTCGCTCGGAAGATTTCCGGCCCGGTCACAAGATATTCGATGAGGTCCAGTCTTCTCTTTCTCCCGCATGTCTCCAGCGGCGTTCGCTCGCTCTTCACTGCTC
>DASZLH010000155.1:0-10930 GCA_035552495.1 Kapaibacterium sp. (SeqCode)
CCGACCGTTAATTTCACGTATCACCCCGATCTTTCACAGCAATCGTACATCCCCTACACCGACCCGCGCACCCAACAAACGCAATATTACAATGAGTATGCAGAAGAACTGAATGGCGGCATCGTTGGGCCCGGAAAATCCTCGTTGCTTGGCCTTAACCTTGAAAATGATTTTGATGCAAAAGTCGATCGGCAGGTGACGAAAGATTCTTCGACGGTCGATCATTTAAAACTTTTAAGTGTCAATCTCGGATCGGGTTACGATCTCAACACGAAGATACTAAGCCCATTATCGCTATCTACCTTCTCGAATATCGGAACATATTTCAATATCAGCGGCAACGCATCGTTTTCGTTTTATCCATCGACCTACACCGGCGCAGACAGCACGACGGCTTCGCTCATCAATTTGCGGCAAGGCATTCTACGTCCGCAAAATGTCTCGATGAGTGTCACCGGAAGTTTTTCCAGCTCGACCACGCTCGAAGGCGATAATTACGATTCGCTCCGTCATCTCTTCAATATTACGACCCCTGACGACGAGCGCGCGCTGATGCTTGGGGGGTATTATCCAGGCCCGTTCGTCAGTGTTCCATTTCGTCCGAAATGGAATATCTCGTATGGCCTGAATTACAATCAGACCTACACGCTGAATGTGATCGAGCGAAACTTCAACGCGACGATGACGCTCTCCTTACCGCTTACGAAAAACTGGCTGTTTACGACCTCGGCCTCTTACGATGTTGTAAACAAAAAAATCCTCGTGCCCGAAATCCGGGTCTATCGGGACCTGCACTGCTGGGAGATGAATTTTTCGTACCGGCCGCCCGGCTCCGGAACCTCCTTTGTCGATCAATATGGGGTTGCACGCAGCTTCTCTGGGTTCAATCTCGAAATCCGTGTCAAAGCGCCGCAACTCCAGGACGTAAAACTGATGAGGACTGAGAATAACTATGGAGAATTTTAATCTCTATCCTCTCGCCGAGAAGACCCGCATCGTTCTCGAATCGCTCGGCGTCGCATCGCATTCCCGCATTTTAATTGGGGTCAGCGGCGGCCCCGATTCGATGGCGATCCTACATGTCCTCGCATCGCTAAAGGAAAGCGGAGCAATTGGCGAGCTTTGGATTGCGCATGTGAATCACGGTCTTCGCAGGGACGCGTCGGACCGCGATGAAGCGCTCGTTCGAGAAACAGCATCCAAATTAAACATTCCAATAGAGGTTCATCATGCGGACACATTCGCCATTTCACAACTCGAGCGAACAGGCATTGAGGAAACAGCTCGTAAAATCCGGTATGATTTTTTTGCGGAGCTTGCGGCCAAACAGCATTTCGATTTTATTGTCACGGCGCATACAGCAAACGATCAGGCCGAGACAGTCCTGATGAATATGGTGCGTGGCACGGGAGTCGCGGGCCTCGCCGGTATTCCCGCAAAACGGAAGATAAAATTCCCCACTCCTTTTGAAAGAGGGGGGCAAGAGGTGGTCATGGTGATTCGTCCGTGGCTCGATGTGACGCGGCAAGAGATCGTCGAATATCTCGCCGAACATAATATCGAATCTGCGCACGATGCCTCGAACGAGGAATTGATCTATCAGCGCAATCGCGTGCGGCACTTGGTTATTCCGGCGCTCGAAGAAGCCTATCCGGACCGCGATCCCCTACATGCGATTGCCGGCCTTGCCCGAAGAATGTCAGAACTCAATAGATTTCTTTCATCGCTCGCGGAAGAAACGTTGGAAACAATTCTGCAACCGGATGGCTCGATCGCATTACCGGGTCTTCGTGATCTTCGAGGCTATCTGCTGCATGCTGTATTAGGTGCGTGGCTCCGGCGCAGCCCAATCAATTATGGTTTAAGCGATCGGGAATTTCATACGATCGAACGATTTATTTTCTCGGACGCGAACAATTTATCGCTTCGGCATGGCATTGCGCTTTGTAAAAACGAGACAATATTATATATTCAGCGAAGTACAAATAACAATTGGACGGCCCTTCAACTTCGCGCGGAAGAATCGTGCGAAACACCTTCTGGAAAAATCATTGCTTCTATTAGAGAAGAAAATACGTTCGACCGCAATCCCAATCACGCTGCCTTCGATGCCAAGCAACTTATGGATGAATCCTTTCTTATCCGGCCGTGGCAAGAGGGCGACCGCATGGCCCCATTCGGAATGCACGGCAAAACGAAGCTTGTAAGTGACATCCTGAACGAGTCGGGGTTTTCGGCGCGCCAAAAGCGAGGCTACCCGGTCGTTGCGCGCGCGAGCAATCCGGATGATATTCTCTGGATTCCCGGCATTCGGCGTGCGGAGGTTGCGAAAATCACGGAGGAGACGAAATGCGTGGTTATATTTGAGTGGGTTCGAAAGAGCATCCCTCCCTGAACCAGCCAAAGGGACTTTCTGTAGGTTCCAAAAACAGGTTCGGTTGCATTGCAAGTAGGCGCAGTGGAACCATAGCCGCTTACACCTTACTTATTCTAATATGGAAAGCTTCGTAATAACCCCAAAGACCGCAGCAGAGTATGAGCAAGTGACGCGCTTCCTCACGCAATCACACATTCCTGCGAAAGTGCTCACGGATGAAGAAAAAGAAGACATCGGCATGCTGCTGTTGATGTCTGAGGTTGACCTGAACGATACGGTATCCGAAGCGGAAATTCGGAAAATACTTGCCTCGTGAGGCTAATTTTTAGCACACGATTCGCTAAAGACTTGCGGGATATTCAGGACAAATCCTTAAAAGTCAATATTCAATCGGCCCTCGATCGCATGCAAGCTGCCAAACGACTGGAAGAGATTGGGGGGATTGTCAAAATGAAGGGGTCGAAGAACGCTTTTCGACTGCGAGTTGGTGAGTATCGTATAGGGTTCTTTCTCGAAGGAGGCACGATTACGCTTGGTCGTTTCGCTAATCGGAAGGATATTTATCGCCTCTTTCCGTAATCGCCTCTGCTAACCTTGCAGGAACAACCATCTGTTAACCGGCTATAATCCAGTTCTGATACGTGTTATAGACCGGTAGGTAAGACGAACTCTCATTCTTACGATGGCGTTCAGATTGGGAGCGCGGACAAAATATAAGATGGGCGCATCCGTCTCCTCTCTGGCCTCCTGAACGAGGAGCCTTGTAACGATTTTGCGCCCGGGTACGTATATGGTTGGTCAGCGAAGACACTATGTCCGAGCGCTCGAATTAATAGAATGTCAGATACAATTAACACCACATCGGACCGGGAACCGGCAGGCACTACGCAGCCCGCAACCGGCCAGGCGCCGGACCAGAACGCTGGCGGCAATGGCTCTGCAGAACAGACGAAGAATCCTCCTACCCAGAACGGAAAAGGCCGGAAAGGGCGTCAGCGCCCTGTTTCGACCGGCGTACCCGGCGAATCTGGAAAACCCCAGCCTCAAAAAGCACCCGGCAATCCCTTAAAGGGAGCCCGCCGCGCACCTGCTGGCGGCGGCAATCGCAAAGATGAAATGGACTTCGGCCACATCATGCGGACCGTGCTCCTGTGGGCTGCGATGCTCTTGGGCGTCGTCGTGCTCATTGTCGTATTCAACAGCCGGAATAACCCGACCGAAGCGGAAATCACGACGACCGATTACCAGAACTTGCTCGATAAGGGCGATATTACCAATGGCCGCGTCGAGCAATATGGGTTATCGCAGTACCGCTTTCATGGACAGCTCCGGACGGAGATGAATGTGAAAAACCTGGACGGACGGATCGTCCTCGTCAAAAATATCGTGACGAACCTCGTCCCCGAGACGCTCGGCGATCAATATAAAGAATGGAGCGCCAAAGGCGTCAACATCACGAAGACGGACAGTTCGAATGGGCTGACCGACAGCCTGCTGAGTTTCCTGCCGTGGATTTTCATTATTTTCGTCTGGTTTCTTTTCATGCGGCGCATGCAGAATCAGGGCGGAATGGGCGGGGCAAAAGGCATTTTCAGCTTTGGCAGGTCGCGCGCAAAGTTAGTGACCGAAAATGCGCCGAAGGTGACCTTCAACGATGTGGCCGGCGCGGACGAAGCGAAAGTCGAACTCGTCGAAATTATCGAGTTCTTAAAAGAACCGACAAAATTTCAGAAATTAGGCGGTAAAATTCCGCGCGGAGTATTACTGCTCGGTCCTCCCGGGACCGGCAAGACGTTACTCGCGCGAGCAGTAGCCGGTGAGGCTGGCGTGCCATTCCTATCGATCTCCGGTGCGGATTTCGTCGAGATGTTCGTCGGAGTCGGCGCGTCGCGCGTGCGCGATTTGTTCGATCAGGCGAAGAAACATGCGCCGTGCATTGTCTTTATCGATGAAATTGATGCTGTCGGACGGCACCGCGGCGCAGGACTTGGCGGCGGACACGACGAGCGCGAGCAAACGCTCAATCAGCTTCTCGTCGAGATGGACGGCTTCGATCAGAATAATGGCGTCATTATTATGGCAGCGACGAACCGGCCCGATGTGCTCGATCCGGCGCTGCTTCGTCCAGGGCGTTTCGACCGGCAGGTCGTCGTCGATCGTCCCGATGTGCGCGGACGTGAAGGCATTCTGAAAGTACACACACGCAACACGCCACTCGGCAGCGATGTCGATCTGACGGCGCTTGCTAAAGGCACACCGGGACTTTCGGGCGCCGATCTCGCGAATCTTGTGAATGAAGCGGCGCTGCTCGCCGCGCGGCGTGGCGGCGAGAAGCTCACTATGTACGATTTCGAAAACGCGAAAGATAAAGTCATGATGGGCATCGAACGGAAATCCATGCTCATTAGTGAAGAAGAGAAGAAGACGACTTCGTATCATGAGTGCGGCCACGTGATCGTCGCAAAGTCGATCCCAGAGGCCGACCCGGTCCATAAGGTCACCATTATTCCTCGCGGACGCGCGCTCGGCGTGACGAGCTATCTGCCCGTCGATGAGAAGCATACATATTCGCGAGATTATCTGGATGCGGTCATCGCCTATGCGCTGGGCGGACGCGCGGCGGAGAAGATTGTTTTCAATCGTATTACGACTGGCGCCGGCAACGACATCGAACGCGCGACCGACATCGCGCGCAAGATGGTCTGCGATTGGGGTATGTCCGATAAACTCGGGCCGCTGAAATACGGTCAGGCCGAGCAGGAAGTATTTCTTGGCCGCGATATGGGCCATCAAAAAACATTTTCGGATACCACGGCGCGTATCATCGACGAAGAAATTCGTCACGTCGTCGAAACGGGTGCTTCGCGCGCCGAACGAATACTCTCCGAGAAAGTCGATACGCTGCACCGCATGGCGATCGCACTACTCGAACGCGAAACGCTCGACTCGAGCGAGATCGATATCATCATGGCGGGCGGCGAACTTCCGCCGTTCAGCAAAGAGAACCGCGCGTTCAATCTCACAAAAGCAGTCGAGACGCTCAAGAAAGCGGCCGGTGAAAAGCAAACTGCTAACGGTCAGCCCGATGATTCAAGGGGCGAAACCGTTGTCGGCCCCGGCGATAAGGGCGACGCGCTGTAAGCAAACTACGTGTATCGCTCTCAGAGCTCGGCTCGTTCCTAAGGACGTTTACGAAAGCGCGTTTTTAAAGTGATCGGAAATATAATTCAAATATTCGCCGATAACGGCAGGCTGCATCGGAAATCCGAACGGCAGGAAATGCGCGCCGTTCGAAACTTCGCGCCAGGAAAGTTTGCTCATTCGGGATTGTAGAAACTCGAGCGTTTTTCTCCGTTCCTCCTTATGCACGACGGGATCGCGCTCCCCCCATGCGAGCAATACCTGAACATCCTGCGCAAGCGTCGCACGTTTCAGCATTCGTCCCGATGCGGAAAGAAGCCCGCCATAGTAATTACTAACCAGCGGATGCTCCGCCCGAATGAGATTGGCAATCCCAACTCCACTCGCAATGCTGACTCCTTCCGCGACGACCGCGATCACGCCGGGCACGCTCGAAGTAATATTGAGGGCCATCATTCCTCCGAGCGAGCAGCCTACGATTCCAATGTTGGCCTGCGCACAGTCCCGCGCATACGAGGTAACTGTTTTAAAATCTTCGAAATACTCAGAAAAGGAAGGAGCGATAAGCCCAATATTTTCGCCATGTCCATGACCGTCGAAAACGACGACGGTAAAACCGCGCTGGAGGAGGACACCGACGAGCAAGGAATAGTCGGTCCATAGACCCTTCATCGGTGGCAGCAGGACGATCGTGCGGGGCTCTGCCGTTCGATCGGGAATGATAAATTTTCCGGCAATGCGCTTGCCCCGCGTCGCCGGTAAGTTAAAAGGCTTGGAGGTGTAGGTTGCTATACCGGAAGACCTTACTTCGTTGCGATTGATGGAAAGGAATTCCGATTCCATAACGTCTCCTGCCGGTTTGACATCCCGAATATATCCGAATGGCATATTCTCGTCGAGAACGGGCATTAACACGCGCGCGACCGCACGGGTGAGTAGCTGTAATTCCAAAGGATTTCCGAGCCAGAGCGACTTAGGCGCCGTCTCGTCCGGTGCCGTCTGCTCTTCAAAGCCAGCGAAAATCTCAGGATGAGGTTGCGCATAATGATACTGGCCTTTCAGCATAGATTGGACCGATGCCAGGAGTGCTGCTATCATTCCCATTGGTGCCATAGCCAGCCGCTTTATTTGCCATTCGGAAAGGGGCCATCTCGATGTAAGCGTGCCGGCAAAATCACGGTGTAATTCGGTTACGAACTGCAGCAACGCGTTGCGATCGTTCGAAATATCGAGCAAATATCTTTTTACGCTTTGGGCGGGGCTCATGCGTTCAATGATGTAAAATCCAAAACAATAGGAAACTTGATATATAATTCTCTGCCCGTACACATATCTTAAGAGCGGTGCAAATCGCTGTGGGCATCGGTTACCAGAAGGAGAACGTTGGCATTCTTTGCGATATACGTAATTTCGCGGAGCTTAGTTCTGGCTCGCGAAAATATGAATAGAGGTTAGTTTAAAAGTTCCATTTGTGACTTGAGGCTTTCGGAAGTTCCAATAGGATAGAACTTCCTTTGTGCCCAGAGAGCCACATAGACGAGCCCCACGAGCGCCGGCACTTCGATGAGCGGCCCAACGACACCCGCGAGCGCCTCGCCGGAGGTCACTCCGAAGACTCCGATCGCGACTGCGATGGCAAGCTCGAAGTTATTACCTGCCGCGGTAAAAGCAAGCGTGACATTGCGTTCATACGACAGTTTCAATCTCAGACCCAGCGCAAACGAGATTCCCCACATGATAATAAAATAGACGATGAGTGGTAGCGCAATCCTCGCGACATCGAGCGGCTGAGATACGATCGTATTGCCCTGCAACGCAAAAAGCATTACGATCGTAAACAGCAAACCCCACAACGCGACTGGGGAAATCATCGGAATAAATTTCTTTTCGTACCATGCGCTCCCTTTTATTTTCACTCCGTAATAACGCGTGAGAAACCCTGCGGCGAGAGGAATACCGAGGAAGATCAGCACCATCCTGGCGATCGTCCAAAGTGAAACATGCAGCGCATGTTGTTCGAGTCCTAACCATCCAGGCAGTAGTTCAAGATAGAAATATCCGAGCAGTGAATATGCTACTATCTGAAAAATGGAATTGACTGCAACAAGCAATGCTGCTGCTTCACGGTCGCCGCAGGCAAGTTCATTCCAGATGAGGACCATAGCGATACATCGGGCGAGGCCGACGATGATAAGTCCGGTTCGGTACGTTGGAAGATCGGGAAGGAAGATCCAGGCAAGTGCAAACATGAGCGCCGGCCCGACGATCCAGTTTAGTACCAGCGATGGCACGAGCAATCGGCGGTCGCTGGTGATCGTGCCGAGTTTTGTATATTGCACTTTTGCAAGGACCGGGTACATCATCGCTATTAATCCAATAGCGATCGGCAGGGAGATCGTGCTGATTTTAACAGCGTCTAACATTCTGTCGAGCCCTGGCACGATGCGTCCGAGCAAAATGCCGAAGGCCATCGCAATGCCGATCCACAGCGGCAGCAGCCGGTCGAGCATGGAGAGCCGCTGGATGACCGGCGAAGCGTGCTCGTTACTCATGAATTTTTACCAAGCAATTTTCCTCACACCAGGATTCGATCTTTGCCTTAATCGCATCGCGTACTTCACGAGTTCGTTCGAGTTTTTCTTCGTACGAACCTACGAACGATGCCGGATCGGGAAAGCCCCAATGTTCGCGTACTGCCCCTCCAGGAAAAATGGGGCAGCGTTCTGCACTCGCTTCATCGCAGACGGTGATTACCCGCGCGAACAGCGTGCCCGATTTCCATACAGTGAAAACATCGCGGGTCTGCTTCTGGGAGATATCGATGCCGATTTCTCGCATTACATCGACTGCAAGCGGGTTGAGCGTGCCGGGTGAAAGTCCGGCGCTTTCGGCTACCCACTCTTCGCCGCACATGCTATTCAAAAGCGCTTCTGCTATTTGCGAGCGTGCGCTATTATGGACGCAGATGAAAAGAATTCTTCGGGATGCCATGTGTAATTTGCTAATTCTTTATTTCTACGAGCGCATGCTAACAACATGCTGTTCCATTTACTTCACCGAGCACTGGCACGCAGCAACCATTACCGGAGCCGCCACGGGGAGCATCGGCATTCGTGACGACGAAAATTTCCCAGGCATTTCCATCGGGGTCGCTGACCCACATTTTATCTTGCTCGGCGTAGCAGCAGGTCGTGCCCATTTCCGCTCGCACGGCAATTCCGCTCGCACGGCAATTCCGCTCGCTTCGAGCCGCTCCTGAGCATCCAAAACCTCCTTCGTCGAGAGGACTTCGAAACCGAGATGACTCAGAGCGCCGCCTGCCATTGCACCGGGCCGCTCGTTCATACTGAAGTTGAGTGGCGGATCGGTCAGCGAGAACTTCGCGTAGCCGGGACGCTCCTTTGCCGGATGCTGGCCGAACAGCGCCGAATAAAATTCAACCGACTGCGCAAGATCGCTCACGTTGAGCGAAATATGCGGACGAAATGCCTGAAGGGATGTCTGCGTTGGTTTCATGAGTGTTTCTTTAGTATAATATGCTATTCCTCGCATTAATATATGCTTGAAAACGCATATACACTGAAAGAGTTCATGCCTTCGAACTCCATCGAACCAATCACTTGAATCACAAAAATCAGAGTTCAGACAAACAACAACCCGACTTTTTCAATCTTACTAAATCTTCGCGCAACTCCGGAACGGACTTGTGTGCATTGCGCACCACTTCGAGGAGCCCGCGTTGTATGGCATTTTCCGGCTTTTTCATCGCATAGTGCATCCATGTTCCCTGACGTTCCGGCGCAACGAGGTCCGCGCGGCGAAGGACGGCAAGGTGCTTGCTGATTTTGGTCTGCGGAAGTTCGGTTACTGCTTCGAGATCGCAGACACAGATATCGGGATTGTGCAAAATAAGAGAAAGCAGCCGCAGCCGAATCGGATCGCTGAGCGCCGAGATTAATTCGGCCGTGCGATCGACCGTTGGACGAGCAGGATTAGGTATTGATTTCATTCGTGAGTCTAAACCGAAGAAGAAGAAATGAGTTCAGTCTGTCCAGAACTGTTCTTAAGTCACGAGACTTACTTACATGCTTCCTGATTAACGTTTATACTCGCCGCGGAAGTTATGCAGAAATTTTTATTTTTGAGTATCGGTGCAATCGCTGGCGCAGGCGCACGATATGGAATCGGTATGTGGCTTTCGGGCTGGGCATCCTCGCCGCCGGAATTTCCGTGGCCCACGTTTCTTATTAATATATCCGGATCGCTGCTCCTTGGGTTTTTCATGCGGTATATGACGGGCGTGGCATCGTCACCCGAAATGCGAATTATGCTGACCGTAGGCTTCTGTGGCTCGTACACTACGATGAGCACATTCAGCTACGAATTCATAACGCTCATGCAACAGCGGCGAATCGCCATCGCGGGACTCTATATGTTCGGGACGGCAGCGCTCGCGCCGCTTGCCTGCCTCGCAGGTTTTATGATTGCAGAATACTTCTTACAATAATATGACACACGCCACAGATCTCAAACCGGAAGAGACAACCGATCCTTATATGCTCATGCGCGTTTTTATCGGCGAGTCGGATAAAGCGCAAATGGGGAAATACCACGGCAAGCCGCTCTGGGAAGCGCTGCTCCGGGATTTCCGCGAGCGCGGGCTTGCCGGCGCGACCGTCACACGCGCGATGGCCGGATTCGGCGCGAGCGCGAAACTTCGGAGCGCGCTCTCGGAATATCTCTCACTCGATCTGCCCATTATCATCGAAGTCGTCGATCGAGAATCGCGCATTCGTGCTATATTGCCAGATCTCGACGAAATGATCGGCGGCGGCATGGTCACGCTCGAAAAAGCGGAAGTTATACTTTACCGTCCGGCTGAACCGTAATTGTTGTAGGACAGGCTTCAGCCTGTCGCAGTTGTGGGTTTGGACAGGCTGAAGCCTGTCCTACAACCAACAGAAAATAATTTTTAGAAAACTCTTGCTTTTTGCCGAATTATTTAGTATATTGGGGAGCGATTTGAAATCTCTCAAAGGAATAAACACCTGATTTCCGTCGATCCTATTCTCCTGGCACATTGCATTTTGGGGAGATGAGACTATGACACATCTTTTACTACAACAGCGGATTACGTCACTTTGGGAAGCAGAGCAGCATGTCTATGCTATTCCGGAACCCGGAATCATGCCATCCCGACTCTGGACGTCACTAACAAACGAACGAAGGATCGGCCTTCGAAGTAATGCAATCGATATTTGGAAGCGACATATCGAGAGTGACTACGCGCTCATTCCACATCCTCAGATCGCCATCCCCGAATACCGTCAGATGCTGACCCAACCCGACGGCGAGCTCATTGTCGAGGAAATATAACCCCCCAGGGTTCCGCTAACGCTCCACCCTGGGCTA
>DASZLH010000156.1:0-7195 GCA_035552495.1 Kapaibacterium sp. (SeqCode)
AAAACTGGATGGTGATGAGCGCGAAGCCGTCCATCGACTTCGAGGTCATCTGGTCGAGCCCGCTAATCGAGCCGAACGCTTCTTCCATGCGGTCGACGATTTCGCGCTCGACTTGCTCGGGTGACGCGCCCGGATAGGGTACTGCGACGACGACGATCGGATTCGTAATATCCGGAAACTCGTCGATCTGCAAACTCATGAGCGAGAATATTCCAAAGATGACGAGCGCGATCATCGTCACTACGGTGACAACGGGCCGTTTGATCGCAAAATCAGAAATAAACATAATTAAGTTGTCCGAACTCTGATTAAGTCCAAGATGTCATCCTGAGCGGAGTTCGATCCGACGAAGGAGGATTGAACGAAGTCGAAGGATCCCTTGTAATGGCACGAGATTCTTCGACTTCGCAAAACTCCGCTATCGCTCCGTTTTGCTTCGCTCAGAATGACTATTCGTTACTTACCTACTTACTTACTCGCTCGCTCAGGATTTTCACATGGGAGCCGAGCGCGATGTCCATGGCGGTGCCACGCAAAATGGTATCGCCGGAGTTCAGGCCGGCGGTAATTTCTACAAGGCCGTTCTTTTCATCGAGCGTCCCGAGCGCGATCGTCGTGCGTTGGACGACTCCGTGGTTCAAGCGAATCACCGCCGGCGTGATTGTGCGATGATCGACAGCATCCGCCGGCAGTGCGAGTGTCGTCTTCAATACGCTCGCAATGCGTCCTTCGGCATAGAGTCCGCCGACCAGTGTGTGGCCGGTATTCGGAATTTCCGCATAGATACGGACTTGACGTGTCATCGGGTCGGCGGTCGGATTGATCCGCGCGATCGTGCCGGTAAATTTTTGATTTGGATAACCCGTCACATCGAATTTAATTGGAAGCCCAACATGCACGAGGCCGAGCGCATCGGCGGGGATCGTCCCCTGCAGTTCGAGCGTCGAAGGATCGACGATGGTATAGAGCGCTGCCCCTTGTTGGACTACATCGCCCGCCGATACATTTTTCTCGCTCACAACACCAGAGAACGGCGCGCGCACCGTCGCATACGATAGCTGCTTTTCGGTGCTCGAGAGTTGCGCTTTTGCTTGTGAGACGCCAGCCTCCGACGAGATGGTATTCTTCCGCGCCTGATCGACGCTCTGCTGCGAAATTGCTCCTGCTTTTAGCAGCGTTTCCTGACGTTCCTGTTCGCGCTTTGCGACGTCGAGCGAGTTCTCAGCATTCGTAACGGCATTTTTTGCGCTCGTCACAGCGTCCGTAAGCGCGCTGTTATCGATGGTCGCAATCACTTCGCCTTCGCGTACCATTTTTCCCTGATCGACAAACACGCGCAGCACCGATCCGGCAATTTGCGCGCGCACGACCGCCTGATCGCGCGGGACGAGCGTGCCGCTAATCTCCGGGCCGCTTTCGATATTCATCGTACCTGCGACCGCATAACTTTCCGCGCCTAACTGTATCGGCGCAGGCGGAGGTGGCGGGGGGGCTTTTTTGCAAGCGGCGAGCGTAAGAAAAGTAATAAGTAAGAAGTAAGAAGTATGAAATGGGATTCTTCCTCTTACTTCAGACTTCCGGCGCTCGTTAAATTTTTTCTTCATACTTCTTACTTCACACTTCATACTTTTTTTCATTGCCCTGATCCCGAAGATGGTGAAGGCGCTCCGGCTGCCGGAGCGGTAAATGTTTGCGATGATGACTGCGACGATGCGGCCTGCTGCGTGATAGCAGATTGTGCCGTCGATGCGGCGACGGGCGCCTGTGCCGGATTGACCGGAAGATCTTTCAACAAATGAAGTTTCGCGCGCGCGACTTGATAATTGCGAAAGGCGCGGGCCCAGTTTGCGCGTGCCTGCTCTTCCTGAATACGCGCATCGTCAAGTTCGATTTGCGTCGAAATACCTTGGGCATAGCGGACGTTTGCAATGTCGTACGCGCGGCGTGCTTCGGAGGCAGTGCTCTCGGTCGAGCGAAGGTTCGCTTCGGCGGAGTGCAATGCATCGAGTGCGGTACGCGAATCCATCGCGGCTGCTTCGCGCGCTTGTTCGAGGCGTGCGTTCGCCTGTTCGACATTGCCTTCGGCAACCTCGACGTTCCCCTCGATATTTCCGCCCGTATAAATCGGCACGGAGACGTTTAGGGCCGCCGTCCAGTTCGTCAGCCAGTCGTTGAAATTCGGAAAAACATTATCGGGAAATGCGATGGGAGAATAGCTTGAGCTGATCGAAATCTGGGGCCAGTGCGCGCTTTCGGCCACGCGAACCTGCGCGTTCGATGCATTAACATTTTCCATCGCTTGAATGACGCTCGATCTCCGTTCGGTCGCGGTGTCGCTCATCGCCGCGAAGCGCGCTTCGGAATCGATAACGGGAGTGGTCAGGACGAGCGAATCGTCCAGCGAAAAATTGAGGAGTTGCTTCAGGCGATAATATGCTTGCGCTCGATCGGTCTGGCTTTGCAGCACAACGGGGATTTGATTATCGCGCGAAACTTTCGCGCGCAGCGCATCGAACTCTGCTTTCTCGCCGACCTGATACGCGAGGTTTGTCTGCCGATAAATTTCTTCCGCTTGTTTTAGCGCGTCTTCGGAAATCTGGACGAGCGTATCGGCGAGCGCGGCGTCGTAATAACTCTGGGTGACATTGAGCACGAGTTGCGCCTGAGCGGCCGTCAGGTCGAGATCGGCGGAGCGCTTGCGGGCTTTCGCGGCCTCCGAGAGCGCCGTGAGCCGCCCTCCGGTAAAAATATTTTGCGAGGCGCTCAGGGCAAGCGTCCATTGGTTGGCACGTCCGAACGGTAAGTTTTTAAAGAGCCCTGCAATTGCCTTGGCAGCATCGTTCGATGTGTCGGGTGCCGCTCCCGCCAGACTGCTATACTGCGATTTAAGCGTTCGCGTGTAATTCGCGGACGCAGAAATCTGCGGCAGCATTCCGCTGCGCGCGATCTCGATATTGCCCTCGGACGTTTGCACGCCGCCCTGCGCGAGCGCGATCTCTTCGCCGCGGCCGAGTGCCACATTAATCGCGTCGTCGAGCGAAAGCACGCGAACAGCCGGTTGCGCGAACGCAGCCGGAATGGTAGCGAAAAACAGCGCGCAGAGCAATGCGCCTTCAATAAGCGCTAAGGTAATCCGATAAAACTTCGAGCGCAATGGAAAATAAATGTGAGTTTAAGAGCGTGGCCCGTTTATCATTTCGTCCCGTTGGTGACGGATGAACGATGAGAATATTGTAGTAACCGTAACGAGTAATAAGTACCTATTTGTTACGTGCGGTTTGTTACTTTTTGCCGACAAGGCGCATTAACACCAGCCCGAGGGAAAGTCGTTGCAACGAAGAGAAATTTTCATCAAAAATTCTGTAGAGCATGCCTACAGGCTTGCCTTCTCTCCCGGTATAGGGAGGTATGGAGCGAAATGGTAGTTCGCCTCTGGGCGTTACAGCGCTTATGTCATTCAATGCACTCGGTATTATCGAGCCAATTTTACGCTCTCTGCATGAAGAGGGCTATCGCACGCCAACGCCTATTCAGCAGCAAGCTATTCCCATCGTGCTGCAAGGGAAAGATCTGCTCGGCGTTGCGCAAACAGGGACGGGCAAGACCGCAGCGTTCGCCGTGCCCATTCTTCAATTGCTGAGCGGGAATTCTCATTCCCTCGCCCCGAAAGGGAAGAAGGCTGGAGTAAAGGGGAGGAAGCACATCCGCTGCCTTATTCTCACACCGACGCGCGAGCTCGCCGTGCAAATCGAAGAGAGCTTCGAAGCGTATGGCCGGCACCTCGGCATTTCGAGCCTTGTAATTTTTGGCGGCGTAAAGCAAGGCGCGCAAACGAGCTCGCTGCACCGCGGCGTCGATATTGTTGTCGCGACGCCGGGACGCTTACTCGATCTGATGGACCAGGGATTCGTCGATCTCCGTCAGGTCGAGATTTTCGTGCTCGATGAAGCGGACCGCATGCTCGATATGGGGTTCGTCCGCGATGTGCGGGATATTATCGCAGAGCTTCCGGGCAATAGGCAGACTCTCTTCTTTTCCGCCACCATGCCTGCCGCGATTGTATCGCTTGCCGGCGATATTCTCGATCATCCGGTGAAAATTTCGATTACGCCACCGGCAACGACGGTCGATATGATTCGGCAATCGCTCTATTATGTCGAGAAATCGAAGAAGCCCGATCTCCTGCTCCAAATTTTGGAGGATAAAAGTATTCGATCGGCCCTGGTATTTACTCGCACCAAGCGCGGGGCCGATGTGGTGGCGCGAACGCTCGAACGAAACCGCATCAATGCCGAAGCCATTCACGGTAACAAGGCACAAAATGCAAGGCAGCGCGCGCTCACTAATTTCAAGGCGCAAAAAACGCGCGTGCTTGTCGCTACGGACATCGCCGCGCGCGGAATCGATGTCGATGATCTCGAATATGTCATCAACTACGAAATTCCGAATGTCCCGGAGACCTACGTCCACCGCATTGGCCGCACGGGACGCGCTGGCGCCTCCGGCACCGCGCTCTCCTTCTGCTCGCCCGACGAGAAGCCGTTCATTCGCGACATTGAAAAGCTGACTGGAAAGAAAATCCCGGTCGCGCACGATCATCCCTTTGCAAAAGGTGACCGAACTCACGAACCGCAGCTAAATTTGGCGAGGCCGCAACAACATCCGAAGTCGCAGCAGCAATCAAGGTCGCAGCAGCATCCGAAGTCCCAGCCGCACGCAAGGCCGCAGCACTCGAATCGACAAGATTCGAATCGACAGGATTCGAATCGGCAGGATGGAAGGCAGCATGATTCGAATTCGAGCCGGCCATCGCAGAAACCCGCGCAGCATTCCAACCAAAAGCCAAAAACGGATCACGGCAGGCGGAGAAAGAGATGGTAGATGTGTAGGAGAGAATGGTATTTCGCGCGGTGCGGTTGAGAAAGGGACGGAATCCGCCGCCGCGGACATCTTTTGGCCACACTAATAAAATTAGCTATGAAACGACTTCTTGCAATCGGTCTCTTCGCGACGACGATCGTTATGCATTCTGGGTTAACGTGTGCGCAGTGGGTGCAAGTGCAGGAGACTGCACGTAAGCCTGGGGGGACCGTCCAGTGCCTTTCTGCTAACGGTGACAAAGTCCTTGCTGGCACCGATGTTGGTCTTTTCTTTTCATCGGATACCGGGCGATACTGGAGGCAAATTGACCGTGGCTTGCCGCTTCGACCTACATTTGAGGCGCTGGGCTTTGCGGATTCTATTCTTGTTGTTTCCGTGCTCTATTCCAGTGCCTCGTTTTCGAAGTACGGGGTCTTTCAATCATCTGACAATGGCAACACTTGGATTCAGGATAGCTTTGTGCCCGACAGTTCTTCCGTCATTTCGCTTGTCAGCACTGATTCATTCTTCTTCGCTGTAACGAGCAGCAGTGTTTTTGAAATGTCAAATAATGGCAAAGATTGGCTTCCAATCGGGGTACCTCCTTTCGTGATCACTGGAGCAACAACCTGGCAGCGGGATTTATTTGTGGGAACCGAATTGAACGGTATTATTCGGTCAACAGATTTGGGAAAGAGTTGGTCTCTTTTCGATGACTGGCTTCCCGAAGGTCATGTTGTTATTTCCCTTCTTGCAGACAGTAATTACCTATATGCACTACTCGACACAGGATTGTATCGAGTGGCAGATACTAGTACGGTTTGGAAACTCATTTATCAAGGGGGTATGAAAAGTTTTGAGATTTCGGATAGCAATATTTTCATAGCCGGAGCCGGTATCAGACATTCCTCAAACGGTGGAGCTAGCTGGTATGATGTGAGTGCGGGTTTTCCTCAGGTTTATGGCCCTTTCACCTTCACTAATTCTGAAGGGAAGATTTTTATAGGAAGCTATTGGGGCCTTCAACTCTATTCATTCGATAGTTCCAAATGGCTCTCCCTTAATTCGCCGCCACTCGCCAATGTGGTCGGTAGGATAATCAACGCTGGAGACTCTCTCTTCTTGACGGCCTTGGATGGTTTCTACTTGTCCGAAGACAGCGGATTGACTTGGATGAAACAGTCCGTCCCCTTCAACCCCGCTTTTTTGAGAGCGCTGCATATTGATGGGGATAATTTATTGGCCGGCACATATACTGACGTTTTTCGTTCAACGAATCGAGGTCATACGTGGGACCTGATCGATTCCTTTCCAGTTGAGGTATTCGCTGCAGAGGGTCAGCAAATTTATGCAGGAGGAAATCGGGGTGTATTCTTTTCGTCTGACGATGGCATTTCCTGGAACCACGCGAGCGATGGAATGGCAGGAGATACGAATGTATGGGCGCTCGTAGTTAACGCAGGGATTGTTTATGCTGCTGGCCAATATGATGGTGTTTATCGTTCTAAGGACCAAGGCAGGGACTGGACGGTCTCAAATATTGGGTTTTCGGATACGATAGGCGTTAGGTCACTCATAGAAAGCGGACAGGATATATTTGCTGGCTCGTGGGGCTATGGGGTTTTCAAATCGAGTGATGAGGGAATAACATGGGTCTCGGTGGATTCTGGTCTTCCATCCGGCTTGTCTGGCAATTCTTTGATAATTGTTAATGGAAGTCTAATAGTGGGCACGAGTGATGATATTTTTATATCGACAGACCTGGGTGGCGAATGGAAGCAGTTTGACAAGGGCTACACCGCAAAAACCGGAATTTCGAACTTCGTTCAAGTGGGTAACTATATAGTTGCCGGTACTGAAGGTAGTGGTGTCTGGCGTCGCCCGCTTTCGGATTTCGGCATTAGTGCTGTCGCGCAAACCCCGCCAGCAACTCCGCCCGAAATTCAATCCTACCCGAATCCTTTCTCGCAGCGCACAACGATTTCGTTTACGTCCGAAGCGCAAGGCTATGCCGATGTGCGTGTGGTGAATATTCTCGGCGCAGAAGTGGCGCGTTTATATTCTGGTGAGCTTTCGGCGGGCGCGCATGAATTTATGTGGAGCAAGCCTTCCGGTTTGCCCAATGGGATGTATGAGTGCGTAATAAAAATGTGGAGCAAGCCTACCGGCTTGCCAGAATTTCGGACTCTGCAACTAATGGTGCAATGATTTTGCACAAGCTGGCACACACAAGCCTGTAGGCTTGTGCTACATGCTACATGCTACATGCTACATGCTACATGCGTTACAGTGATTTCTACATTTGTATGATAGACGACCTTCATATTGATTGGAC
>DASZLH010000157.1:0-12927 GCA_035552495.1 Kapaibacterium sp. (SeqCode)
GAGAGTCAATCGCAAAATCTTTGCTCCCTATTCGATCCGAATCACAGGATGAATCTCCCTGTAATTATTCGCGTGGCCTTTTTGCCCGTGTGGGAAATCCTGAAAGAGGACTCCGGTTACCGTCACGCTGATATTCGACGATTTAAAATCCGATTTTGGAATGCCGAGATGACTCGTCACCCAATCATGCGCCGACTGGAAATCGGCGGCACGCGGCGAAGTGCCGGCTTCCGCACACGAAAGATTGGGAATTTCAGCGATCATCGAGTCGGCCAGTGCATTGCGCAGTACGAGATGGATGTCGCTATCGTCTTCCTGCTTAAATGCAACGATCGTGCAGGGAATACTTACGACCTGCTCCTCGAATTTCATTCGAGGCGTTTCTTCTTGTACGCTAACCTGCACGTTCGTATCCTGATCTCTGATACTGCTTGCAATGGGTGTCCAGTCGATCGAAGCGGCATCGGCGTCGGTCAGCGTTTTGACCTGCCATCGTTCGACACCACATTCTACGCTCTGAGTATTTGTTTCCGATGGAGGACTGGAAGATTTGGAACATCCAACCGCAATCATGCAACACCAACACGCAGCTATCGAAAATTTTCGATGGTTCATCTGCGTGCTAACTATGCTTTCCCCTATCGAGTGCCGATCGGCAGTGATTCATCTCGGCAATGATTCATCGGTTGAATTGTTACTTCTCCATCGAAGCAATTACGCGCCTAATAAGTTTGAAAACTTGAAGAGGAGATGGCCGTATATTTGTTGCAACATTTTTCTATTATATGCTCACCAAACGACCCGCTAACGAACGCGGCCATTTCAATCATGGCTGGCTCGACACACATCATTCTTTCTCCTTCGCGGACTATGACGATCCTTCACACGTTCACTTCCGAACGCTTCGCGTGATCAATGAAGACCGAGTTGCGCCTGGCCGCGGATTCGGAATGCACCCGCATCGCGATATGGAAATTATCACCTACATTCTTTCGGGCGCAATTGAACATCAGGACAGCATGGGCAACGGCGGCATTATTCGTCCGGGCGACGTGCAGCGCATGAGCGCTGGGACCGGCATCACGCACAGCGAACGCAATCCCTCGCCGAGCGATCCCGTACATCTGTTACAAATCTGGATCCTGCCCAACCGCCACGGCATCACGCCGAGCTACGAACAGCGTACGTTTCACGATCAGGATAAACGAAATACCTTCTGCCGCATCGCTTCTCGCGATGGACAACTCGATAGCGTTACCATCCAACAGGACGCGACCATCTATGCGAGCATTGTTTCCGACGGTGTAGAACTCAAGCATCACTTCATCGAAGGCCGCGGAGGTTATTTGCAAATCGTGCGAGGGAGTCTGACCGCCGGCGGCGTGCAATTGCATCACGGCGATGGCCTTGCCATCGAGCAGGAACACAGCATCGTGATCGCCGCACCTCAGAACGGTGAGGCAGAATTTTTATTATTCGATCTTGCATAAACCCGATTCAGACAATCATGCATGTCTTAGCACTACTCGGCAGCCTGCGCAAAGGCTCGTTCAACCGCATGGCGCTCCATGCCGCGATTGAGGTTGCGCCGCAGGAGATGATGATCGAGATTGCGGATATTTCCGAGATTCCACTATACAATCAGGATGTCGAGAATACCGGTGATCCGCCAGTCGTGAAGCGGCTGAAAGAGCAGATTAAACAAGCCGACGCGATTCTTTTTGCTACGCCGGAGTACAACTATTCGATGCCCGGCGTGCTGAAGAATGCAATCGACTGGGCCTCGCGACCACCATCCGAGAATCCATTCAACGGCAAGCCCTGCGCGATTATGAGTGCCTCGACCGGGATGTTAGGTGGCGCCCGCGCGCAGTATCATTTGCGGCAATCGTGCGTTTTCGTCAATCTCATTCCGATGAACAGGCCGGAAGTGATGGTGAGCAAAGCAGCAGAGAAATTCGACGAGAACGGCAAACTCAAAGATGAAGCCACGAGAAAAATGCTGACTGTGTTTATGAAGTCCTTCGAAGAGTGGACAAGACGAATACAGTAGCACAGGCATTCCTGCCTGTGAAGTGGCACAGGCGTTCTCGCCTGTGAAGTGGCACAGGCGTTCTCGCCTGTGAAGTGGCACAGGCGTTCTCGCCTGTGGAGTGGCACAGGCGTTCTCGCCTGTGAAGTGGCACAGGCGTTCTCGCCTGTGAGTCGGACTTTCAGTCCGACTCCTCCGATAATGCCGTAACTTTGCGCCATGGGCAATCAATCTTTAGAGGATGTGCTTCAAATCGCTCGTCGCAACTTACCACATTGGGAGGTGGGTGGTAGCGTATATTTCATTACGTGGCGTTCCATTCGCGGCGCGTTACCGGAGGAAGCGCTCGCGTTAGTCGAGAAACGTATTTACGCCGGTCACGGCAAGTTTTTCCGCTTGTATGCGGGCGTCATCATGCCCGATCATGTTCATCTCATTATTCAGCCACTTCCTACAGGGGAATATGACCGTTTACTCGACCATCCTCGCGCAATTTATTACACCCTCGCCCAAATAGTAAAGGGTATTAAAGGGGCGAGCGCTCGAGATATCAATCTCTTACTTGGAACGTCCGGGAGCGTCTGGCAGGATGAGCGATACGATAGAATCATTCGCAATGAGAATGAATATTTGGAGAAATACCGGTATGTGCTCTATAATCCTGTGAAAGCAGGGCTGATCGAACCGTGGCAGGAGTACCGGTTTTATCTCTCGCCTCCTTCATAAAATAATGGAGAGGGACTAAAAGTCCCTCTCACAGCCGAGAACGGCTGTGCTACTCCTTCCTCTCATTGCCGAGAACGGCTGTGCTACTGCCTCCCTATGTGTACAATTCGAGATCGAAGCCTCGCAATTATCTCCGCGCCTGAGGCGTTCGAAGCTCATGATTCGTAAAACAATTTTTCTGTTCGTCGTCGCCAATATCATAGTGACGCTCTCTTCCTGCTCCCGTAAAGCCGGCATTCAGCATTCGCTCCGCGATGGTAAAGGCGAAAAAAAACTGGGCGGGACATTTCACGTAAACGAAACGGGTGATCTTCGCTCGCTCGATCCTGTTCAGATGAATGACCAGACATCCGTCCAAATCGGCGAAAATGTATACGACCGATTGCTCGAATTCAACCAGCACCTGGATCTTATCCCCGGCCTTTCAGCACTGCCGGAAATTTCTAAAGATGGATTAACTTATACCTACCATCTTCGCACTGATGTTTATTTCCACGACGACCCCTGCTTCCCCAATGGCAAGGGGCGTAAGTTTACCGCCGCCGATGTAATCTATTGCTACACGCGCGCGCTCGACCGCACGACGAATACCGGCGCTGAGCCCTATTTCAAATATATCAAAGGCGGACCAGCGTATTACCAAAGCAACAAACTTCCGCCCGGCGGCCTCCTCGGACTACAGGCACCGAACGATTCGACCATCGTTATCACGCTTGACAAACCGTTCTCTCCGTTTCTCTATTATCCGGCGGTTGGGTTCGGGTTTATCTATCCGCGCGAAGCGGTCGAGCATTACGGCCGCGATTTTGTTTTTCATCCGGTCGGCACGGGGGCGTTTCGTTTTGTCGAATACAAGCAGGCGCAATATTGCACGCTCGTTCGCAATCCAACTTATTGGAAGATCGACTCCGCCGGCAACCGTCTTCCCTATCTCGATACCGTGCAGTTCTCGTTTATTCTCGATAATAAAGTAGAGTTGCAGCAGTTTGTCGCAAACAAACTCGATCATGTCTATCGAATACCGAGCGAGTTTTTCAAAGACGTCGTCGATGAAAATAAGCAACCGAAAGGAAAGTATAAAAAATATCAGGTCTTACATTTGCCGGCGATGGCGGTGCAATTTTATGGGTTCAATACGACGAGTCCCGTCGTAAACAATCGGCATCTTCGCCGCGCGATATCCTTTGCGATCGACCGCGATAAGATTATTCGCTATATTCTAAAAGGTCAGGCCGATGGACCTGGTATTCACGGTATCGTGCCGCCCGCCATGCCTGGCTACCCGATAAACGATGTGCATGGCTTCACATTCAATGCGGATAGCGCGCTCGCTGAGCTTGCGCTGGCCAAGCAAGAGTTAAGCGGTTCGATTCCCGACATAACGCTCTATCTCAATTCCGGCGGTGGGCGCAATACGGAAGTCGCCGAAGCAATTCAGTCGCAACTCAAAGAAAATCTCGGGATCAACATCCATTTGCAGATGCTCGAGTTTTCGCAACTCACGCCGCGCATCGACGATGGCAAAGCGCCGTTCTTCCGATTAGGATGGATCGCCGACTATCCCGATCCCCAGAATTTTCTAAATCTTCTCTATGGAAAGAGCATCCCCGCGAACGGTCCCAGCACGATCAATTCGTCGCGTTATAATAACCCCGCGTTCGATAAGCTGTATGAAGAAGCTATTACAGAGACCGACCGCCGAAAGATCGACTCGCTTTGGGCACGCGCCGAAAATATTGCAATGCAGGACGCGCCTCTTGTCGTGCTCTATTACGATGAAGACTACCACATGCTCCAGCCGAACGTGCGCGATTTTCCGGCCAACGCCATGTTCCAGTTGGATATGAAGTATTGCTGGTTTTCGGAATAGAGCAACTCAACATGATAAAAAAAATGTTGTTTACCCATGCAAATTAGCCATCAGGACCAGCGTGCCATACAAAATGTTTTACCATTTCTTCGCGGTCTGAGCTCCGATAGTAAGTTAGAATTGGCTGAGCTTCTCATCGAATTAGTCCGCTCTCCTAAGGAGCCTGCTTCTATTGAGTCTCTATTCGGCGCGTGGGAATCCGACAAATCGGCTGAAGAGATCATTGAAGAGATATACAGCGCCCGGACAACTAATACCGATCGAGAGGATTTTTAAAGCCTTATTACCGTGTACCTTCTCGATACTAATATCTGCATTTACTATTTCAGTGGACGGTACGGTCTTAAGAAAAAGCTCCACGACGTGGGGATTAGCAACTGCAGGATTTCTGAAATTACAGTTGCAGAACTTAAATTTGGGGTAGAGAAAAGCGGGAAAGCGAAAAATCGTCTCGTTGTCGAGACATTCATAAGCAGCATCGAGATTCAGTCGATCCTTTCGAGCCTCGATGTATTTGCCCGCGAAAAAGCGAGACTTCGAAAACTAGGACAAATCATCGACGATTTCGATCTTCTCATTGGCTCAACAGCCATTGCAAACGATCTAATATTAGTAACGAATAATGCTAAACACCTCTCTCGCCTCAATGGAATTAGAATCGAGAATTGGATAACGGGATAACTTTCGTAAGGTGCTATTACCGTTCGCTTGCATTCTCGCCGGTATCTCCCAACGTAGGCATTGTTGCCGCGCTTTGGTAATCGGCGTATTTGAAATTCGCAAGCGTCTCGACGATCTTATCCTGATCGCGTTTATAGGTCCAGGGCCCGCCGCGGAATTTCTGCATGGTGATAAAGTACGCGGCGAGCTGGCCATCGCCCGTCACGACATACCCCGCGAGCGCAGTAACGGCGTTCAGCGTCCCGGTCTTGCCATGCGCATTGTATTGTGCGGGTGTGCCGATCATCCGGTGCCGGAGCGTTCCATCGTATCCGGCGACGGAAAGTGTGTGTGTGAATAACGGCAACATTCCCTGTTGTTCGATCGATGCAAGTAAATTCACCACGGTATTCGCGCTGACACGATCCGCTTTGGAAAGCCCCGACCCATCGATGAACGTACACTGCGTGCCATCGACGTTACAGACTTGCAGCCACGAGCGCATGAGGTTTCGCGCGCGTTCATCCGGGGCAGTCGCGGCAACGGTCGCAATCGTCGAAAGTTTTCGGAACATACTTTCGGCAAGATAATTATCGCTGCGCTTATTCATCTGCGTTAAGAGATCGAGCAGGCTGGTCTCTTTATTCGCGACCGTCTGTAGCGGAGTATTTGCCGGAGCGCGATCGACGCGGGGTCGCCCACTCACCGCAATTCCGGCTTGCTGCAAACGCCACTTCATTACAGCGGCCATCGCCATCGGCACGTTGCGCAATGGGAAGCTATACGTGCGCTGCTGGCGCGCGGGAAGCTGGCCCGAAATTGTGATAGTCTGCTGCGCATCGGTCGGCCCCCCGCTCGAAGCGACATGCAATGTCATCACACCGCGGGAAATACTGCGGGCCGTCCTGCGATGACGACCTCTTCCCACGGTGCGACTTCGGACGAGCGCCGGTGCGCTCGAACTTCCGTTGTTCTGCACCACGACCGAAGAGATCGGTGGATAGACGCGCACACTAAGTGGCGACCCTTTACCACCACCTCCGATGACCGTGACGGCGACAATATTACGATCGAGCGCGAAGTTCGGAAAAGATGAGAGTACGCCGGCTTCGCTCTCTTCGTCTTCATCGCTATTTTCGGAAGCAGAGTCCGACGAAGTGGAATCCGCACTTACGATCATTCCATTATCGCCGACCATCGAATCATGAACGGACACTTCCTGCAAATTGTGTTCGGCCATATATTCTTTTGCTTCCGGGCTCAGGATGTTTTCGCCACCAAGATCGCTAATGATATCGCCTTGAATCGATGTGACTCCCTTTGAGCGCAATTGGTCCGCAAGCACATCGAGATCGGCCGAGCGCAACGTCGGATCGCCGCTTGGGCGCAAGTATAGATTACCGGAAATGTGCGACCCTTGAATGGACGCGCCCGGCGCAAGATCGAGCTTCGTTGTAAACGCATACTTCGAGCCAAGCGCCCAGAGCGTGCTTGAGGATGTAAAAAGTTTTTCGGTCGAAGCGGGCAGCACGCTTTCACTCGCGTTCATTGAGTATATATCGTGCAACGCATTGTTCGGTTCAAAAAAGACGATACGCGTGCTCGCGAGCACATTGCGAAACTCGCGTCCGGAAAGGACCTGTTCGATCTGCTGGCGGAGATTATTGAGTGCCCTCGCGGTATCGCCCGTCCATCCATTATAATGCGGATGCATCGCAAAGGTCGAGGTATCGACAAAATGCTCGTTGGATATACTGGGTTTTTCGCCCGAATCGCCCGGACCGCCGGCGCGTTTCGCACCGCATGATAGCAGTGTAAACAACAGCAATACTGCGAACGGCGAGACAGCCGTACACCAGTCCCGAAAAGAGATTTGTTTTAATCGATTTAGCAATGGATAAATTGTGCTTTATTGTCATTGCGAGGAGAATCGGACGACCGGAGGGAGTTCGATTCGGTCCCGAGGAATCGAGGGAAGCAATCCCGATCTGGATTGCTTCGTCGGATTACTCCGCTATCGCTCCGTAATCCTTCTCGCAATGACAGTCAATGTTATTTTCGTACCACAATATTAATGGCGCTTGCAGTCAAGGAATGAAGGTCGTTAAGCTTATCTATATCAATTCCTCCAGCCTGAGCAAGCCCCGGCTTACCTCCGCCATTTCCGTGATATAATCCTCCCAACACTTTTGCAAGCTCGCCCGCTTTTATGGTTGAGAACAGTTTATCCGGTACAGCAGTAATAAATGATAGCTTATCGGGTGCAACCTGTGCGCCAAGAACTCCAATTCCATCTGCTGGTAACGAATCGCGAAGGAAATCTCCAAGCGCGCGTAGTTCCTCAGCATTGGAAACGGTTAATACTTTGGCAACGAATGGAAGCAACGATCCATTTTGGATTCGAGCTTCGGTAGCCAATTGTTTGATCTCTTGTTTCCGGGCATCAATGCGCAGTTTCGTAAGCTCTTTCTCGAGCTTTTGTTTTTCGGCCTGAAGTTCTTCATGCTCGCGGCTGAGTTCGGAAAATTTTTGTTCGCGCTCACTGAGCCAATGCTCGACCCCTCGGCCGGTGACCGCTTCGATTCGCCGGACGCCGCTCGCGATGCTCGACTCGCTCACGAATTTGAACAGGCCGATCTCTGCTGTGTTCGGCACGTGCGTGCCGCCACAAAATTCGCGCGAAAAAGGACCGAAATCGACGACATTCACGCGCGCGCCGTACTTATCGCCGAAGAACATGAGCGCGCCCATCATCTTCGCTTCTTCGAACGGAATGTTTCGATGATGAATAAGCCGAATCGACTCGCGGATCTTTTCATTCACTATCGTTTCGATCTCGTGCAGCTCTTCGCTGGTAACTTTTTGATAATGACTGAAATCGAAACGCAAACGGTCCGGCGTAACGAGCGATCCGGCCTGATGGACATGCTCGCCGAGCACTTTGCGCAGTGCCGAGTGCATCAGGTGCGTCGCCGAATGATTGCGCATGATGTCGATGCGGCGCGGACGGTCGATCGACGCATGTGCGGTCGAATCGGGCGACGCTTCGACCGTTTCTTCCTCAAGGATATGCGCGATTGCCATACCAGATTTTCGAACATCTTTTACACGGTGAGGATTGCCCTCGATTATGAGAACGCCAGTATCCGAAATCTGTCCGCCCGATTCCGCATAAAATGGCGTGCGATCGAGAATGATCGTATTGCCTTCGATGAGCAGCGCCCGGCCCGTGTCCTCCATCACATCGTAGCCGGTGAAGAGCGATTCGACATCCGAAAGCTCGGTCGTCGCGGAAATAACTTGCTTCTTTGAAGCATGAACGCGAAGCGATCGGTCTTTCTGCTGTTGCAGCAATTCCTCGAAGCGCGGCATATCGACCGAAAGTCCTCGCTCGCGAGCAAGCACTTGAGTCAGGTCAATGGGGAAGCCGAATGTATCGTATAGCTTAAATGCGTCTTCACCAGCAATCGAGGGAGATTCGGAATCTTCCACGGCTTCGGCAACCTCTTCGAAAAGCGCAAGCCCCCTATCGAGCGTGACATTAAAGCTCTCTTCTTCGGACTGAATAACTTTTCGAATAAGACTAAGCTTTAATTCTGGAAAAACATGACTCATTTGGCTTGCTACAACATCGGAGAGCTCAAATATAAAAGGCTCATTTAGAGCAAGATTTCTGCCGTATCGAGCAGCTCGCCTCAGAATCCGACGAAGAACATAACCTCTGCCCTCATTACTCGGGTGTGCACCATCGGCAATAGCGAACGTAAGCGTTCGCACATGATCGGCGATGACGCGCATTGCAATATCGGTGCGGTCATCCGTCCCATACGTCCTTTTTGTTCTTTGACACAGCCATTGAATATATGGAGTAAATACATCCGTATCGTAATTCGATTGCTTTCCTTGCAGCACCGCGCAAATTCGTTCGAAGCCCATGCCGGTATCGACATGCTTCATTGGCAGCTCTTCGAGCGAGCCATCCGCACCGCGATTGTATTGGATAAAAACGAGATTCCAGATTTCGATCACTTCCGGCACGCCGGCGTTCACTAATGTGCCGCCGGATTTATCGGGAGTGTGATCGTAATGGATTTCCGAGCAGGGGCCGCAGGGGCCGGTCTCGCCCATTTCCCAAAAGTTATCCTTCGCGCCGAATCGGAGAATATGCGTGGGATCAATATCGGTTACATCTTTCCAAAGCTCGTAGGACTCATCGTCTGTTTCGTAAACAGTTGCGTAGAGCCGCGTTTTATCGAGTTTCCAGACATTGGTGAGCAGGTCCCAGGCCCACTCGATCGCTTCCTTTTTATAGTAATCGCCGAACGACCAGTTGCCGAGCATCTCGAAAAAAGTGTGATGATAGGTATCATGTCCCACCTCTTCGAGATCGTTGTGCTTGCCAGAGACTCGGATAACCTTCTGAGTATCGGCCGCACGCGTGTAAGCGCGCGAGCCAACACCGAGAAAAACGTCCTTGAACTGGTTCATTCCGGCGTTAGTAAAGAGCAGCGTTTTATCACCGTGCGGAATAACCGGCGCGCTCGGGACGATCTCGTGTCCCTTGCTCCTAAAATAGTCTAAAAAACTTTGGCGTGTCTCTTTGGATGTCATGCGGGAGGAAAAACAAGAAAGTCGAGGGAATGTTCAAAAACAGGTCGAGCTAAATCAATATTCCATGTAAAAGTGAGCAAGCCAAAGCTATAGCCATTGTACAGCCTTGACAGCTATACGATAGGGTTGTACAGCCGGGGACGGCTGTACAACAGCAGGCGGGACGCCTGCTCCACGCGAGGAGCGAGACTATTGTTTTTAAAATAGAGTGATCAAAAGCGGTGCAATTCGATTAGGTGGAGCAGCCGTCCCGGCTGCTGTTGATTAGGCGCGTGGAGCAGCCGTCCCGGCTGCTGTTGATCAGGCGCGTGGAGCAGCCGTCTCGGCTGCTGTTGATCAGGCGTCCCCGCCTGATCTGCCCATTTGCCTGATGGACTGAAAAAAGCTAGTATTTTTGTATATGGACCATTCTTCAAAAGGGAAATGGATAGAACCAGTGACGGGCTTCCAAATGACGCGTCGGCGTTTGCCACACATGCAAAATAAGGGCGCCATGTATTTTACAGCTTCGAATACTGCCCATCGAATTGAACTTTCACAAGAAGAACGAGAGATAGTATTCTCTTCGATAAAATTTTTGGATGGCAAAAAATACGAACTCGAAGCTGCGGTTGTCATGCCGGATCATTTTCATTTGTTGATGACCCCATTGCCAAAGGCGGACGGTATATTTTCTCTTTCGGAGATTTTTCATAGCATCAAAAGCTTTTCGGCGCACGCCATAAAGCGAGGCACCGTTTTTCAGGATAAGAATTACGATCATCTAATTCGAAACGAGTTGGATTATAACGAGAAATTCGACTATCTCATACACAATCCAATTGTGGATGGACTCATTGAAAATTTAGAAGATTATCGTTGGTTATACTATAAAGGGACAGGTACGAGGGAATAAGTATCTGGGCGATGCTGAATCAGAATAATCCTGTTCAAAAAAATCGATCTACAGAAAAAGAGATAAAAAAAAGACCGGCGGTAGTCCTATCCGCCGGTCTTTAATTTATTTGTCTGGGAGTGACTAACTTTTTCAATGTCTCATGCCATCACTTGTGTGTGCAATGCAATTTCTTCGAGTACGGAGCTGACGTTCAGGCAATCGAGCAAATCGCCTTCGAATACGAGTGCCTGGCCGCGCACATGCGCTTCCCACGCGAGCCCTTCGGCTTCGAAATCAGAACATCCGACAGCTTTACATACCTGCGCGATCACTTCGTCGAATGTATGAATGCTGTCATTAAATAAAATGACACGAGAAAGTACGGCATCGAGTACGTCCTCCTCGAAAATAGTCTCGAATTCGGGGCGTGCATCGAGCGTCGGCTGAGCATGAAGCGCAGAACGTTCGTTCAATTGTGGCGCACTCGATGGCCAAAGATGGGCGGCAAGGTCGGCGAACATGGTCGGAATCCGGATATGATTCAAAAATAAAAGTACAGTCAGTTGCAGATATAACACATTAAATTCCCAAATGACTCACGACAAAATGATGCCGCAGAAAACACTCCATTAGTTGGACTCAAAAGGACGAGAATTTCAGATCGAATAATTGTTCGATCTCGGGTCGGGAAACGGCTTCTACTCTCTGGAGTTCTGGCGCTTCATGGAGTACGGCCCGTTCGATGCCGGCCCGGAGCGTCATGGGCAGCATGGAGCACGTCCGGCACGCGCCCAGGAAACATACTTCCGCGATACCGGCCGGGAGATCGATGCGGATCAATTCGACACTGCCGCCATCGATAAAAAGATACGGACGAACATGTTCGAGCGCGCGCCGGACGCGCCGCTCTACACTCGACAGCATATCGGATTCTACTGCAATCGCTTCTGTCTCGATCTCCACGTTTATCTACAAGAGTTTTATATTTCGATCTGCACCGGAGTGTGTTCCGGAGCATAGGCAAGGATCGAGACCTGCCGAGCCATTTCACAGGCAATATTCGCAAAGGCTTTGCCGGCCGTTGAATCCGGAGAAGTCGCGACGATCGGATGTCCGAGATCGCCGCCGATGCGCACTTCCGTCTGTAACGGAAGCTCGCCCAGGAACGGCACGCCAAAACTTTCGGCCGCCTTCGCGCCACCGCCATGCGCGAAGATTTCTTCACGCTCGCCGCAATGAGAGCAAACGAAATAACTCATATTCTCGACGATACCCAACACTGGCACGTGGACTTTCTCGAACATACGAATACCCTTGCGGGCATCGGCAAGCGCGATGTCTTGCGGCGTCGTGACGATCACTGCGCCAGTCAGTGAAATCGACTGCACGAGCGTAAGCTGAATGTCACCGGTGCCTGGAGGAAGGTCGAAAATAAGATAATCGAGTTCGCCCCAATCTACGTCGGTCATAAACTGCTTGAGTGCACCAGAAGCCATGGGACCGCGCCAGACGACCGCTGTGTCCGGATCGACTAAGAAGCCGATCGACATGATCTTAATCCCTTCCGCTTCGAGCGGGACCATGCGTACTTTGTTTTCCGAAACTTGCCGCGCCACCGGTTTCGCGTGTTGCAATCCAAACATGAGCGGAATGCTCGGACCGTAAATATCGGCGTCGAGCAGCCCGACTTTCGCGCCATCGAGCGCAAGCCGGACGGCAAGGTTCGCAGCAACTGTCGATTTGCCAACTCCACCTTTGCCGGACGCGACCGCGATCGTATTCTTGACGTATGGAAGCACTTCTCCCGCTGTTTTATGAGCTGCCTGTGCGACGCGCGAAGTCATGCGAACACTCACATTACCCTCACCGGCAATGTGCTCGACGGCATGGCGAGCCTGCGCTTCCAATTCACCCTTGACCGGACACGAAGGGGTAGTAAGCTCGAAAGTAAAACTGACGCGCTTGCCTTCGATATTAATGTCCTTTATCATTCCAAGGCTTACGACATCACGATGTAAATCGGGATCGAGCACGGAACGGAGTGAATCCAATACATCCGATTCGGCAAACGACGCAGGCGATGACTTCGAGAATAGGCTCATATTAATAATGGATAGTGGAGAACGGATAGTGAATTCTCAGACGCGATTC
>DASZLH010000158.1:0-15423 GCA_035552495.1 Kapaibacterium sp. (SeqCode)
GATGTGCATATTTTTAAAGTACGAGAGAAGCTCGGCGATTATGGCGGCCGGATAGAGACCGTTAAAGGTGTGGGTTATCGATACGTCCTGGAATAATAATTACGAAAGGTCATTACGAATTACGAAAAGACAATCGCCCCCCAAATATTGTAGTCCGCAATTCGTAATTTTAGCCTCTCTCTGTCAATTAAAAACACAGCATCCGGGTTAAACCAACATGCGATCACTTCAGCGGGAAGCGGCCTGGTTTCCGATACTCCTTGCGCTTGGCGTCCTTATCGTGATGGACGTAACGATATGGCTGAGCGCGGGCTTGCTGCCCATTGCTCTGATTATTGTTTCGGTCGCGCTGCTTGGCCTTGTAGTTATTTTATCCTGGTGGCGTGCGCGTGTGCTCGTTTATCCGATTGGCGAACTCGTGCGTTCGATTCCTTCGGAGACGGACCAGGCCGGGAATAACCTGTCGCAGACTACGGAGGCTACATTCGGTATAAGGAATAAGTCCGTGCTTCCGGAAGAACTGGCGGAAGTTCGTGCTACCATCGAACAGATCGCGGAGAAACAGCAACGCGATTTGGAAGCGCGTCAAAAACTCGAACGGGTCCGCTCCGAATTTTTGGGCAACGTTTCACACGAGCTTCGCACGCCTATTTTCGCAGTACAGGGGTTTATAGAAACACTGCTCGATGGCGCAATCGACGATCCGAACGTCAACCGGGACTTTCTTGAACGGGCGCACGTCCAAGCGGACCGCCTCAACAACCTGCTGAACGATCTTATCGACATTTCACGCATCGAATCGGGCGAGATGCGCATGAGTTTTCGCGCGTTCGATATTCAGCCATTCCTCCGCGATTTTACGAACGAAATGCAACCGCTCGGCCGCGCCAAAAATATTTCGCTCTATTTCACCGGCAATGTGCTGCCGTACCACGAGGTCACTGTCTATGCCGACAAAGAGCGTATCAAACAGGTGTTGATCAATCTCGTCGATAATGCCATAAAATATTCCGAGAGCGGGACGGCAATTAAAATCGAATTATTGAACAATGAACCGGACACCAAGCAGGTCACAGTCCGTGTAGCCGATAACGGAATAGGCATCGCTCTGGAACATCTTCCGCGACTGTTCGAGCGATTCTACCGCGTCGATAAAGGCCGCGCGCGTTCCTCTCCCGGTGGCACCGGACTCGGACTTGCTATCGTCAAGCACATCACCGAAGCGCATCGCGGACGTATCAGCGTTTCGAGCGACTTGGGCCGCGGCAGCGTGTTCCAGTTCACGCTAAGAAAGGAACCGTTTTAATCTTTTCTCCTCCCGCTTTTTATTTCATCGCCGGTTTAATGTGATTATCTGTAATGGTTGGAATATTTTTGCCGTCGCCTTCATCGAGATGAAGAGGAGGATTGGGAGCAGCTACCAGCTTTGGCGGAGCCGGAGGTTTGACAGGTATGCTGGCTTTACCTTCAGGTGCTTCTTTAATCGAAGGAGGATTGGGTGCCGGATCAAGTCGATTCACGACGCTTGTTTGCGGCTTGATTGGTGAAGGCGTGAGCTGCGGACCAGGCCTCGATACGAAATAAAAAATCGACCCGGCTGCTGCAATACTCACGGTGAGGATCGCTAACTTCATGCTGAAAAAGCTAAATACTCCCATCGCGGAGGGCTGCGAGGCGAGCTGCGAGGCGAGCCGGGCATTGGGTACCGAATCGAACGCCGGAAGCCGCTCGGCATCTCGTGTGAGCGCAGCTTGAATTGCCTTATCTAATTCCAACTCGGATTGTTCCATAAAAGCCTCTTGATTCTATGCTATTGTTTCTTTTTGATGATCTCCGATCTTCGCTTTCTGTTTCATGGCGGGCAGCGAAATGCCAGCCTCTTTTGCGTCCTCGATAACGATTGCGCGAAGTCGCGCCCGCGCTCGTGACGCCTGTGCCCAAACAGCATCGACCGATTTCCCCTGCATTTCCGCGATCTCGCCAAATTTGTACCCGCTATATATATTGAGCACTAAAACTTCGCGGTCATCGAACGATAATTTTTCAAAAGCTTCGAGTATCAGCGCTTCGAGATCCGTTACCGTAGGTGCCGTTCGGTCGGAATCTTCTTCCGTCAACGCTCGCGTCTCTTTCGAGCGGCGGAAATGATCGATCGCGATATTTTTCAGCATTCGGAAAAGGAATGCGAGCGGTGAATCGATCGGGGTTTGCCTCGATGCTTTCGACCGCATGGCGATCACGCGCTCCCACATTTCCTGCACGATGTCCTCGGAATGTTCCGGGGCGAGCTTGTAGCAATATGCCGAGAGCCGCGGGTTCAGCTCGCGGTGTAGCTCCGCAAAAGCGGCGTTATCGCCAGCCAGAAATTGCTCGAAAAGCGCGCGTATCTCCAAGTGAAATTTGTATTGTGTAGTAGCCGGAGTATGCTCGGGCTATCAAGCTATAAAAGAGCGTTCATCGGGAATATATTCCCGATGCTACACGAGCATTAATGTAAAGACGCGGGATTGGTATCAATCCTGACATGTTATCTAAATATCCCAATAATTCCATGCATCCCATAAATCCCGGTTCAGACCAATGTCAGGATTTCCCTCCCCCGCGCGTCTTCAAAGTGTCTTAACTTTTTAACGACACGAAATTATGAAACTACGACTGATTCCCATTTTCGCCGCGTTGTCCCTCCTAGTGCTCGCAAGCTGCCGCGATAAACTGACCGGCCCGCCGAATACCACGACCTCTTCGGATACGATCGCCTATTGGACGTTCGATGGAAATTTGAAGGACGTGACGGGGAACGGGCATAATGGTACGACGGGTCAAATAGCCTATGGTCCAGACCGATTCGGCCATGCTTCCAGCGCCCTTTTAATTACTCCGAACATGAAACCGGAGACACAAACGGTCACTGTGCCAGACGCGGCGGGGCTCAATTTCACGGGCAATGATCCCTATACTATCAGCGCATGGATTCAAACAAACAATTCGGATGTAATAGTTATCGGAAAAGGGCCGGCCGATGGATCGCATCCAGGTTATCAACTGGGACTCTCGAATGGACTTCCAATCGCGAAAATTACCAGTATTACAGGCCAGAATTCCATATCCGATTATCCGGTACCGTCATTGTCCGACGGTCAGTGGCATTTGCTCACCCTCGTTATACAGGCAGGTCATAATGTTACGCTGTATGCCGATAGCTTGCTATACATGACATACCAGGACCCGGGGATGGAGCCTGAACTTCAAAATACTGCACCTCTATTGATTGGTTCTGATCCCACGAAAACGACTCCTTTCTCGGGTTCGATCGATAATGTGATGATACTTAATCGCGCACTCGATCCTGTCGAAGTTGCCGCTCGCTTCCATGAAGGCGGCTGGACAGGCGGATCGCATGTTTTGTCCGATACGCAATCGATCGAGCTTCTTACTAACACTTCCGACACCCTGAATGGCACCATTGCAATGAGTGGTGATGGCATGCGCGTCGCGTGTGCGGCGTCCGATCAAGCTCTTGACGCTACTCAAGGATTTATCTATGTCTTCGATGCGGTCAAAGGGACCGTTATTCGCAAAATTGCAAAAGGATCGTGGGCAGGGCACTTCCAGCTTGACAATGGCGGAAACCAACTGCTTCTGTGGGAGGGAGGAGGAGCAGGAAATGCAACTCTCTTTAACGTTCTAACAGGTAATGTCATCCGTACCTTTGGGGCCGATGCGGGACAGGGCGACTTCTCGGCTGCACTTACAGCGAATGGAGACAGTGTGCTGATTTTCAAGGAATACTACGCATCGGGAAATGGAACGGTAGCTTTTTATGACTCGAAGACTGGTAACTTACTCTCCTCGTATGCCACACCACTTAGTGCGCGCTTCGTTAGTTTGACGAACGCCGACCGCTCTATCGTCCTGCTTTCTCAAGACAGCCTGTCGATCATGGATGCTCAGACCGGATCGTGGTCGAGCAGCTATTTTAGCCATATTGGGACGTGGGTCAGTTACTGGGAATTGCCTTCTCCGGATGGAGTATTAATCGGCGGTTATGATCTAGCTACATCTTCATTCCGGGTTGTCAATATACTAACACGCACGGAGCTTTCGGCAACCAACATCGGCAATGATGCATTCGCGTTATCGAGCGATCATACGACTATGGCGCATGCGACGGGATTAAACTCATCTCCAGGGACCATATCGTTTCAGATCGATATCATTAATATTGCGGATGGCTCCGAAGTGAAGCAACTCTCGAACCTCGACGGTACATTCGCAGGTGGGGCCTTCCTCGCATATTCCAATGATGGCTCGCGCCTCGCAGGAGAGTGCTATAATGGAGTAAAGGTTTGGAAAATAAAATGATCCGATAGGGTAAGACGAACCATAACAGTTTCGCGTTCAACGCTCGTGCGATTTTTTTCGCACGAGCGTTCGTGCATGATAATTCGAGAACTATCTTCGAGATAATTTGACTAGTGATTGATGATAAGACCATAGAGGTTCGTATTTTTGCTCGTGTGATACGCTATCTGCTTGCGCTCCCTATTTTGTTCTTTGCACTGGCTGTGTATGGCCAGAGAGCCGCTTCGGTCGCTCCATTTGTTTCCTTCGATTTCGGTTCGCCGCTGTTTATCAATAGGGCGCCGGGTGCGCTCAATCGTTTCTTTTCGGTGGATACTGGCACAAGCTCATGCTTCTCGTATGGGTTCGGCGCGGAAGCAGCAATTGGGCAAATAGGACCCATAGGATTCATTGGTGGCATGGAGGGAATTTACTCCACTGGGAAATTCACGGGTCGCGATACGATCGCTGGACAGGAGTGGAAGCTGAATGCTGAAGCCGAGATCGAGTGGAAGCCGTCCGCCATCTCAATCCGTGGAGGTCCCTGGGTATCAGCGCGGCTCTCGGGTACTGTTTGGGATCGAGGCGCCGATGTTACTTCATCCTCTACGCTGTCGAGTCCGGTCCACTATGGCATAGTCGCTGGTCTTGCATGGCAGATTGCGAATGGTCCGCTGCGTTCAGAACTTAACGCGCATCTCGATCTCACCGAATTACCTAATGCCGGTGTGAACGCCTACAGCTTTGGAATATCGCTCGCATATTCGATAGGTAATGTCGCAGCAAGTGATGATGTGGAACAGGTCTCAACTCGCTCGAATCCAACCCAGCCAGAACGGGTTGAAACCCATCCTACAACACGCGTCCAATTTCTTGTAGATGGCATAAGACCACTAATCGATTTATCCTTGCAACGTGCCGAGATAAAGGAGAAACAGTTTACATTGCTTCGTCCAGGATTCTCACTTGGGTCCGCTCATTTTCTTTCGAAGGAAGAAGCGACGCATTTCTCTTATGCTTCGCTTGCGAACAAAGCAGCCGATTCCATTCAGGCCGACTTGCTGAATATCGTTGCCTATCGCCTCGCTGAAAATCCCACGGCATTATTATATCTATCTTCGAATGCAAGCGAGCGCAGTATTCTTACATCATATTTTGATTCTGTCTGGCAGATCGTACCATCCAGATTGATATTCTCAATCGAGGAAGATAAGTCCGGAACGATCGAAGTATTTTCTCCCGATCCGAATATTACTGCCCCACTCGTGACGCAATGGGTGCTTCAGTCCTTCCATTTGCCGCACCTTGCGATTTCGAGCGAGATCGGCCGCGATGCGAAGGGTACACTTACTCTCAAACGGGATGGTATGGTACTCGTTCGCTATTCGGATTTACACGCGCATGCGATTGCACCTTTTGAAAAAGCATCCGTGCTTAATTTTGACACAACGATCGATCTCGATCACGACCGGCGATGGCAGGAAGGAATTTCAAAATTGAATGCTACGGACACCAATCGTATTATCGCCGAGCTTTTACAACAGGACCACGATGGATACGCCAGTTTTGTGTATGATACACTGCTTTTGCCTTCGCTAAATTACGCAAAGAAGCCGGAGATGTTTGTTCAAAGCCGATACCGGTTCTCTTTCTTCGAAGGTGCACGAAAAAATCCTGACGAAGATAAAAATATCGATCTGCTGCTCGATCGAATGATGTCGGTTATCGAGCCAGGAACTCGCGTTACACTTATCGCCAGCAAGGCAGAATCATCGCTCGCCCCTACGTACCTCGAACGAAAGGTGCTTGACCGCATTCATAAGTTGAATGGTAAAATTACGATTCAACACGGAAACCCAACAGATGAAGGAGAGGAAGGGACCGTCCTTGTTATCATCGATTGAAAATAGCTATTGCGCCCGTTCGCGCACGAAATCTTCGATGCCGCGGACGTGCGCTTGGGCGAGATCATCCAGGAATTTCGGATCGCGCAGGGCTTGCTCCTGATCCGGGAACATCATGACGAGCGACTCGGTAAGCGCGCAGGGCATCCAGGTTGGCCGGCAGATGGCGAGACTCTTTTGCTGCGAACCCAAATTTGGAATGCCGGTCACCGGCGCTATTTCGTGGTCGAGATCGGCAGCAAGCGCCGCTGAAAATGGATGATAGTAGTAGGTCGAAGTGCCGTTATTCTGGAATGGATCGGTGCCATCCGGGAAGGCATTGTTGTGGACGCTGACCATCAGATCGACATTCTCACGAATAGCAAGGGCCACACGCGCTTCCAGCTCTTCTACCTGATCGTAATCGCTGACCAGTCCACTTAGCGTCGAGTGTGTCATGAGTACGGTCGCGCCTTTGGCTGTCAGTTGATCGCGCAGCCGCGTTGCGACTGCCATATTCGCTTCTCGCTCGGTGAGGCCGGTCGGCCCGATTGCTCCGCCCGGCGGATGACCGGGATCGATCATGATGCGAAGCCCATGCAGCGGATTATTCGGATCGATTTTCGGTGGTCGCCTGATACGAACGTCGAGCGAGCCATCGTTGGTGTAAAATGCTTTATATCCCCACACCGGCTTGCTTAGCAGAACGGTGTATTCCGTATTTCTTCCCGTAGAATCGAACCCAATATTATTGATGAGCGGATCGGTCGTCGAAGTATTGAACGCGTGCGGGTTCGATTTACCGTAGAGACGAACGGTGATGGACGTCCCCTGCGGCGTAATGAGGAATGGATTGTAATTGGATGGAAAAACGAGATCGACAAAATCGTTTTGCGGAAACATTCCGCCTGAGTGGACTTCCTGCGTGGGACGCTCGGACGCGTGCAAATCGAAATTAGAATCGGCGACCCACGCCTCGACTCCCTTTTCAAGTTCGACTTTGTAATATTTTCCCTCCTGTGCAATCACATCGAGCCTTGCTCCGCGCGGGAAAAACCACTTGCGGTCGCCATCCGGCGTTGGCGCTCCGGGTGCGACATCGCTACCGGTTTGGAGCGTATCCGAGCCTCTCTTAATTTGTGCAATTCCAGGAGTAAATATCTTATGTTCTTCTTCCCGATGAGGAGTAGATGGAATTGTAGAAATACTACTTCCCGATCGATATGCCACCGTCATCGAATCGATGTCATCCCCTCGTTGCGCCATGAGATGATACATGCCATCCGGCGGCATTGGCAAAAAAGCAAGGAAGGCCCCGTTCTTCGCAAGCGGTACGGTCGTCCCATTGATTATCAGCGATGCATTACCATTGCCGACCGTACCGAAAATAAAATTGGATGCAACGTTGGGCCGGTATTGCCCGGGTACGGGATAGGCGACGCTAATATGCACGGGAGCTTCCGGCGCGGCGGGTGGCGGTTGCGGAATGGTGGTCGAGCTTGGCGCGAGCGGCGGAGCGGGTTTCGGTGCAACGGTCACTTTACGCGATGGAGCACAACTCCACAACATTGTTGCGCAGCTCAGCAGAAGTGTTACAGCAATCCCAATATTATATCTTCTATTTTCGCTATTACTCATGGCATTCGTTCATAATGCAAATGTCTCTCCAAATTCGGTAAGATTATATATTATAGGATTTATAAGACTTTTAGGAAGACGGGAATCCTCCGTGCAAACAGTTGATTAGCAAGAATACATGCCTCACGATCACTCCCATGCGGCGCCGGTCCATGTCAATCGCAGTTTTAAAATTGCGATAGGGCTGAATGTGGTTATTGTCGCGCTTCAGCTCAGCGATGGGTTTCTCAGCCATTCGATTGCGCTTATCGCCGATGCCGGGCATAACCTGACCGACGTATTAAGCTTACTCTTCGCGATGGGCGCGAATATGCTTGCGATGCGTCCTCCCACGAAAAAGCGTACATACGGTTATCGCCGGACAACGATCCTTGCGGCGCTTTTGAATGCTGTTATTCTGCTTGTTACGACGGGAGCGATCCTCTATGGTGCGATCGAGCGGCTTCAACATCCGGTGCCAGTCGATGGCAGTATGGTGTCGATCGTTGCCGCGATCGCCATTGCATTGAATGCGGCTTCGGCGTCGCTATTCGCGCGTGGAAGGAAAGACGATCTGAATGTCCGCGCCGCATTTCTCCACATGGCTGGCGATGCCGGTGTTTCGGCTGGAGTGGTAGCTGCAGGACTGATTATTCTTTGGACTGGAATGCTCTGGATCGATCCGGCGATGAGTATTATCATTTCGATCGTGATATTATTTGGCACATGGAAATTATTGCGCGAGTCGTTCAATCTTGCAGCCGATGCCGTTCCGGAACAGATTGACCCTGCGGCGATCGAGCACTATCTTCGCAGTGTTGCGGGCGTTTGTGATGTTCACGATCTGCACATTTGGGGCATGAGCACAACGCATGTAGTCCTGACGGCGCATCTCGTAATTCCGGACCGTGCGGTCGAGGACGCGTTGCTATTCTCGATTGCGCGAGATTTACATGATAACTACGGCGTCGAGCATACGACGATCCAGGTCGAACGGGGCTCGATTTCGTGCGAATTAGCGGCGAGCCATGTGATATAGGCGCGGCACTCCAATGATTGTACATTGGTTTGTCCGCGATGTATTATAAGACTAATTAGTCCTATGCGACCTATTGGTCATATAGAGTATTATATCAAGTAAAAAATCGATGGGAAGAGCATTCGAATTTCGGAAAGCGCGTAAGATGAAACGTTGGGACAAGATGTCCAAGGCGTTCACAAAAATTGGCCGCGAGATTGCCATTGCGGTCCGGTTGGGTGGCCCCGAGCCGGATGCGAATCCGCGGCTGCGCATGGCGATCGCCACGGCGAAAGGCGTTAATATGCCGAAAGACCGCGTTGACGCCGCGATCAAACGCGCTTCGTCTAAAGACCAGGAAGCCTATCAGGAGATCGTCTATGAAGGATACGGACCATCGGGCGTGCCCATTGTTGTCGAATGCGCGACGGACAATCCGACGCGCACCGTCGCAAACGTCCGCAATGCTTTTACGCGCGCTGGCGGTATGCTTGCGACGACGGGTTCGCTCGATTTTCTCTTCGAGCGCAAAGGCGTCTTCAAATTTCCGACAATGGGGATCGATCTCGACGAACTCGAACTCGAACTCATCGATTTCGGTGTGGAAGAACTGACGGTCGAAGATGGCGAGGCGACTGTCCTGACATCTTTTGCAGACTTTGTAGGGATGCAGAAAGCGCTCGAAGAGCGTAAGATCCCCGTTGCCAGCGCGGAAATGCAGCGCATTCCAACGACATTCAAAGACATTCCGGAAGATGCGGAGGAGCCAGTCTTCGAGCTAATCGAAAAACTCGAAGAAGACGACGATGTGCAGGCCGTTTATCATAATCTGAAATAGGAAGCTATTTGAAGAAGCATTGACCTGAGCGCATTGTCCGGCAATACTTCTCAACTATTCGTATTCGCATGGATGTTAGATAATTGCCGTCGCAAATTTATTCTATACAGTTGTTGCTTTCTAAAGAGTGTTGAGCCATTGCCGAAAGCATCGGTGGTGTGACTAATCCTACAAGTTTGTTTTTGCGTCTCATTCTGTATTCATTTTACATTATCCGTCTTATCTGATGAAAAATTTCTGGGCTTCGTTCGTGTTATTTAGTGTCCTTGGGCTTTCCGGACTATCGATACTTTCCGGGTGCTCACAATCATCCACCCAAACTGTTACTGTCTATGTCCACGATACGATTCCGGATTGGGACGATTCGACGTGGACCATGCGACCCAGCGGAACAACCTCGAATCTGGTCCGAGTACAATTCGTCGATTCATCGCTGGGCTACGCTGCGGGCGCGGCTGGCACCGTGCTGCGCACGAGCGATGCCGGTCAAACCTGGACTGCTCTCACTCCCGCTCCGACGACGGGCAATGGCAGCGGTAATAATACGTGCTATGGGATTTGGTTTTTCAATAAGTTGAATGGCATTGCCGTTGGCGATGGTAATGGTGTCTATCACACCAGCGATGGAGGCATCACGTGGTATGGCACTACGATCAACGCCCAATACTATCTCCGCGCGATCTATTTTATTAATGGGACGACCGGCTTTATCGGTACGAGCGACCCGGTTTCCGCGGGCGCAGCCGGCGAAATATGGAAGACGACCGATGCCGGCGTAACGTGGCAGAATGTTTCCACGAATCAAACCGGAGGTATTTACACTTTAAGTTTTGCATCGCAGACCAATGGCATTGCTCTCGGGAATTTCGGCACGTCCTATTGGACTTCGGACGGCGGGTCGTCCTGGCATCCGGGGACTTCAAATGCTACCGGGCAAATCTCTGGCGGAACATTCACCGCTCCGACAACCGCGTATGCTACAGAACTGGGAAGCAGCTCATTCTCTGGCACTCTTTTGCGGACCACCGATGCGGGCGTAACATGGAATTCGGTCCATGATGCAAGCTATGGGACGGACGCTATCGCGTTCAATGGAACGAGCGAAATTACCGCTGTTGGATTTAATGGTGGAATTACAGAATCGACCGATAATGGGGCGACCTGGACCGACAGCCAGTTCGGGAATAATCGCTGGATTGGGGTCGCATACCTTTCCGCAAATCGCTCCGTCATCGTCGGAGAGCAAGGTCAGATCGCAACTCGGCACCGGCAATTTTAAAAACGCAACGAGTAATCCGTGAGCGTAAAAGAATACGCTGGTGCGTGGATGCATAACGTGTGAATGCGTAACGCGTGAAAACGTACTACACGTTACATTATTGAACAAGCATTAATTTTAAGAAGGAACACCATTGTGACGATTGGACGCGGATGGTATAAAATCCTGCGGGTAAGTTCGAAAGATCGAGTTCTGCCGGGTGCTCGATATTGATCGTTGCATCGAGCGTCTTACGCAATGTCCCGGTCTCATCGAAAACAGATAGCTTCGCAAGCCCCATATTTGCTGTGGAATGAACCGCCGCGAATCCGGATGCAGGATTTGGCACAATGCGGAGCGATGGTGTAACCCCATAGCGGACAAAGTTGCTTAGGATGTGCGAACCGCATTCGGGCGGCGAGCAAATCGTTGCCGAGAACGACGGTTCGGCCAGAGCGCAAGTATAACCTTTCGGATTTGTGATACGAATGGAATCGAAGAGTACATTCGTGCAGGGCGTGTTTGTTTGGAACAGCTGAAACCTTGCGTAAGCTATAATGCTATCACCCTGCACCGCGCTTTGATCGAAATGCAATCGGGCAAAACCATCGCCGCGCTGTGTCGTATGGTCCGTGCCGTCTCCAGGTAAATACGAGCCACGATATACAAGCATTGAAGTATCGAAATGGAGCGAGAGATCGAGATCGCCCCATGCAATTCCGGGCTGAGCGGCGATCGGCAGGTCCACGTTTGCGCCGATCGTATCGTTCACTATAGTGTCCTGGCTTGCAAGCGTAATCTGTTCCAGCCTTTTGCCAACTCCACTGAGGTTGACTGTAATATCGGTGCCATCGCTTAGAGTTAGCCGCACGTTGGTCTGGTACACGCGCATGGCGTCCGGAGAAAAGAGTATCTCGATGGAATCCTGCAGCGATAGAGTTTGAGTCGCAAAATAATTCGAGTCGGCCGATCCGAAAAACGAAAGTTGATTTATTGTAGGCGACATGCATCCACGATTCACGAAAATGGTTTGAATCGCTGGCGGCGCACATGGGCTAACGCTATCTGGAAATTGTATCGAGTTTGTAGAAAATGTTAATACTCCACTAGTCGGTAATGTTGACGCTCCACGCGGATCGATGGTGCGCCAGATCGTGCCATTTTGATCGGCAGCGAGTAGAATGGTGTCGTCAATAGCGACGAGATCGCGGCAATCTATCGCGAACGTGGGACCGGGTGCGGTTACCCATGTTGTGCCGCTATCGGTCGTTTCCAAAATGCCGGAAGTCCGCGTCGGGACATACGTCATTCCGGGAGTAATAAGAATGCATCCGGCAAGTGATGCAATAGGATATTGCTGGATGCTCTTGAACGAGTTGCCGCCATCGGTCGATCGATAAATTTCAGCGAGATTGTTGTCCTGCCCATAGTTACCGCCTTCTTCGTTGATCCCGTAAATGAGATTTCCATCGCAGGGAACGACCCCCCAGCTATGTGCATCCGCTTCCATCGTGCCTTTACGGGTCGTCCAGCTCGCGCCATAATCGGTTGTGGCGGCGACGTAACTATTTGCTGCGCTTTCCGTGAACGCGATAATATTTCCCGGTGAGATCGAATAAAAATCTTTGAAGGAAAGATTGGTCGCGCGCTTGTTCCAGGTCGCGCCGCCATCCTGCGTAAAATAAGCCTGATGGGTGGTTGAACTGCCAGCGACAAATGCACGCGACGAACCGGAAAATGCGCCAGCAAAAATAAACTCACCGGGGAAAAACGTTCGCCATGACTTTCCCTGATCGTACGTCATGAAGAGCCCGGCATCGCAGACGAAAAATCCGGTATCGGCGTCGTAAAAAACGATTTGATTGATCTCGCTTCCCAGTGGTTTGGGCGTCGCAACAGAGTGCCAGGTCAGGCCACGGTCGGTCGAGTTGTATAACTCATACATTCCCGCCCATGCGACATCGTGGGAAGCGCACATCGAGCCCAGATTACCGTATGGCCCTCTACCAATGAGATTTGGCGCAATACTCGTCCATTGGGCTTGCGAAACGGACGGCGCGGCAAAAGATAAAAGGGACCATATCAAATAATACTTGTTGACGGACAAATATTTAATCATGCTGCAAAGATACGAAGAAAAAAGATCGGCGCTCAACTTCGAGCGCCGATCTTTTCTTATTGCCACTATCTATTGCCGATGGGAGAAGAGATGAAGCTAATCTTGGTCCATTTTTTCAACTCCCTACGTACAGCTTGAGGCGGATTAATGCGCATCTCCCGCACCGGGATTGCCGCCCTGCTGCTGCTGTTCCCCTTGTTGCTGCTGTCCCCCTTGTTGCTGCGGCATTGGCTGGAACGTGATATCCTTCGGGAGCGCGAAGATTGCATCGTCCAATTTTTTCGGCTCGACTTTAACCAATTCGATCGTGATCTTTTGGTCCATCTGTTTTACGTTCACGTCGATTTGGACGGGGGCCATATTCTTTTTTCCGAATTGATCGAGCGCGGCGATCATGTTCTTATCCTCTTGAAGAATATGTGGAAGCGCGGCCTCGTAGGCTTGCCGGACATTTGCGGGAAGATCGTTTGTTTCCCAGAGGGTGATGTCCGCTTCGGGAGTCGAGAGCAGGTAAGCTTCGGCAGGATGTCCGGCAATGGTATCTTTTTTACCGAGCGGTTTTAATTCGACGGTCGCGGTCTGGTGCGTAAGCGGCTGCTCCATACCCATGTGCTGCGATGCAAGCACAATATAGATCTTTTGTTTTTCGACATCGGGATAGAGTTGAATGTGGCCCTGTACGCCGGCATCGATATCGAATTGCATTTGGGATCCCTTTAGGTTCATTAATACATCGTGCTTTTCGTCGTCCCCGATGCCGGTCGTGGTCATCGTGATCGTGCCTTCGAATGGAGATGCAACAGACGCATTATTGGCGATGCTTGTTTTGGATTGAGCATGGCCATTGAAAGCGGTAAGTGCAAACGAGAGCACCAAGAACGCAACAAACCCGGTAGTTCTTTTCATGATCTTTGTTGGAATAGGAGTTTTTGGGGAATACAGGAATTTCTGGGAAATAAAGGCTGTCAGATTCAGCCTGTTGGAATTGTCTGCCTCGAACCGGTTCAGCGAAAAAAGAGTGCCGCCACTGCTGGGCAAAGATGAAATATGAAAGATGAAATATGAATAGTATCTCGATTTCATCTTTGATTCTTCATACTTTCATACTTCATATTTTCCTTTCGGCGGAGAACGCTGACCGTGTCTATCCGGGTTGTAGGAACATGTCCGAAACTTTCCAGGTAACAGCCCGCAAGTGGCGCCCGATGCGCTTCGCCGATGTGGTCGGGCAAGACCACGTAACGCGCACCCTAAAAAATGCTATCCGCGAGGGACGGCTCGCTCATGCTTATCTCTTCACGGGCCAACGCGGATGCGGCAAAACGACCGTCGCCCGTATTCTCGCCAAAGCGATCAATTGCCCGAATGCGGCAACTAACGACTTCGAACCGTGCAACAAATGCGAAGTCTGCCGTTCGATCACCGAAGGCCGCTCGATGGACGTAGCCGAGATCGATGGCGCATCGAACAATGGCGTGGAAGATGTCCGCATGCTTCGCGATAATGTGAAATATCCGCCGCTCACTGGCGAGTATAAAGTTATCATCATCGACGAAGTCCACATGCTTTCGACGCAGGCCTTCAATGCGTTGCTCAAGACGCTCGAAGAGCCGCCGAAATATCTTGTCTTTGTATTTGCGACGACCGAAGTGCAGAAAGTACTTCCGACGATCCTTTCTCGAACGCAACGCTACGATTTTCGGCGAATTCAACTCGAAGAAATAATTGGAAATCTCCGAAAGATCGCGGATGCCGATGGTATCTCGATCGAGGACGACGCGCTGCTTATCATTGCAAAAAAAGGCGATGGCTCGATGCGCGACGCGCAGTCGATTTTCGATCAGGTCGTAGCCTATTGCGGCATGACGGTCGAGACGGAGCGCGTCCGCGATGCGCTGAACCTTATCGATCTCGATTTTTATTTTACCCTAACGGATGCTATTATCCTGCGCGATGCAAAACAAGCGTTCGAGATCAGCGGGCAAATTGTTTCGCGTGGGTATGACATCGAGGAGTTTTTTGCCGGATTGCTCGAACATTTCCGAAATATTCTCACCGTCCTTATTACGTCCGAGACGAAGCTTGTCGAAGTATCGAAATCGCATCAGGAACGGTACGTTCATCTCGTAAAGAGCTTCACCGAAGGCGATCTGCTGCGCCTTATCCGGCTTGCGCAGAACGCGCTCGAACGCCTTCGCACCGCGCCTCAGCCGCGCATCGTACTCGAAGTAACGCTCGTCGAAATGATGCTTATCGAGCGCGCGCTCGAGATATCCGAACTGCTGGAGGCAGTCCGCGGCGTACATGGCGCGGCTCCGACTGCGATTTCTTCCCCCAGGGTATCCTCGC
>DASZLH010000159.1:0-4361 GCA_035552495.1 Kapaibacterium sp. (SeqCode)
ATCGTACTGCTGCAGCCTGCAACCAGTATGACACAAAATATAAGAAAAACAGCGCGCATTAGTAACGGAGCATGAAGCCGATATTGAAGCCGATGGCACTCTCCCAAAGGTTCGAGGAATTCGTGCTTTCGTTATGATAGATAAAGCCATTTGTTGGCGGCGTACCGGACTGATCGGAGCCATATCCAACTCTCGCCACATCGAAAGTGAGCGCGGGGCGAAGTGTGAGTCGTGAGCTGAGATCGAGTTCGGTCGCGATTCCAAGCTCTCCCATTGGCGCAATGCCATTGAGCTGCCAGGCAGCGCCAGCGTCCGCGCTTAGAATGAGGCGGAATGGGTCATTGGGATTAACCATATAACTTGCTCCGGCCATCGTCCAAAGACTTGGAGTCACATTAACTCGTGAATAATAGGTGTTGCTGGAAAATGGCAGCCCATTCTGCGGAGCCGGTAATGTCGATCGCTCAGTTTGAAGCTGAGCGAACGAAGTCTGCCCTGCCTGAAGATTAATGGCAAACTGTTCGTCTAACAACACATCGAGTCCAAAACGGATATCGCTTGCGATCTGTGTTCTTGAATTTTGATCCAGTGAGCTTGGTTGAATATTCGTTACGGAGGGTAGTGTAACTATTCTTCCACCCATCGACAAAAACGGTCGTACGATAACACCCTGCGTCAAATCCATTGAAAGTGGATAGAGTACCGAAGTAGTGGGCGGCACAATATCCGCGCTTGCGGCTGGCGTCTGTTTCGGCGAAACCGAATTGATATTTGCAATCGGAGGTTCGTTCGAAGCTTCTGTGGCAAGCGTTGGCGTCGTCGTTATCGATGTAATAGATCGACCGTTCTCATTATTCGAAATAGTATTTGCATTCTTTGAGCCCTTTAAAGTGGGCGCGGCTGGAAGGCTGGAAAACGCGTTCGTATTTTCTATCGTGAACCTATCCTTCGAAACACTCGAAATATTCGAGTGTCGCAAACCAGAGACCATGCTTGAAGATGCATTTCCTAAATGCGGCGAAGCAAGATCGTGTGACGGAATGGACGATATAGCTGCATCTGGAAGCATCGCATATCTCTGCGCAGTGGTTGCAGGAACATGGTTCTGTACTGCTGCAATATTCGATTTGTGTTCACGCGCGGCATCAGTATCGAGTTTGTTCTTAACAACCACACCTGCTGTTGTCAGTACAGCGACCGAAGCGCCGATCGCGATCGCGGTAGAAAGTGGAATCTTCGTGAAAAATGCAATAAAGGGGTTAGCGCTTTGTGTAAGAACTGGGATCGTCTCGGCTGTCCCGAGCAAGCCGGGAAGAAAAGCGAGCAGTCCCGGAATACGATCGACAATCCCACGTTTTGCTTCGATCGGAGTTTCGAGCGGAATGCGCGCGGCGCTGATAATGCGGTTAAGCGTCTCGTGGCTTTGAAAGAGCGTTCGTTTCTCGGCATTGCGCGTAACTTCCTCGAACAGTTGTTTCGCGGACTGCTTATCCAGCGCACCATCGAAATACGCCAGAACTCGCTCTTCAAACTTATTTTTCTCTTCCTGTAACATGGTACGATCCATACTCCTTTATTTACGACTGAAAGGCAGCCAGCCCTTACTCTTTTTTGGCTCTTGGCGCATCGGTGGCGCGCCGGCGCCCTTTGAAGGGGCAGCGGCGCCCTTTGAAGGGGCGCCGCTGACAACGTCCTCCAGCTCTTCACGGAGCATCTGCTTTGCACGATAAACACGCTGACGGCACGCCGCAATGGTGATCCCCAATTGCGCGGCCGCATCTTCATAACTAAAATCTTCCAGTTCGCGTAACAAAAACGGTTCGCGAAGTTCGATCGGCAGCTTCACGACGGCTGCTTCGAGTGCCGAACGTAGCGAGTCCTGCTCTGTTTCGAAATCCGGTTGCATACTGCGATCGACGGAGCTCACGGTCGTATCCAACGATTCGTGCGGATGACGTTTATCATATCGGATCTGATTCAGACATGTATTTGTGGCGATCCGATAGAGCCACGCCCGCCCGTTCGTCGCATCGGTAAAACGGTCGCTTCTCGTAAAAACTTTGACGAATGTGTCCTGAAACGCATCGTTCGCTTTTTCGACATCCCCCGAGCACATGCGGTAGCAATGTGTGAATATCTCCTTGTGACGGCGGTCGAAGAGTACATAGAAAGCTTGCTCGTCTCCGGATTGGAATAATCGTAAAAGCTCTCCATCTTCAAACCCAGCAAGTCCGCTTCGTTTTATTTCAACCGAAGAGGCGGCTTTTAAAGGAGGCGCAGCGGCCCTGGTAAATACCGATGTCTTGGCCTTTGGTACTTTTGGCAGCGCCGGCGCTTGCTCTGCCCGGTGTTCCGCGAAGGCTTCTTCCGTGCTAATCGGGACCGAACGGGTATTTTTGAGCGCAGCATCACGGCCCTTAAGAAGGGCGTCCTGCACCAGAATACCACCTACCGATAGCGCTAATTCGCTCAAGGCCCACATGAATTGGTTCTGTTAGTGTAACCCTCAACCAAACGGATTGTAACAGAATTAATTCTGCCAAATTGTAATCTTCGATGGGATCGATTTTTTTTGTGATACGGGACGTAAGCCGGAGTTATACCCACAAGCCGGGTTTATCCAGGATAGGGCCAAAGGCCAAATTGAAGGATTGGATTCAAAACCCGCGAAATTAAGCAGATTTTTCATTTTAAACTCATAATAGTATGAAGAAAATCACACTACTTGCGGTACTTTCGTTTGTGGGCCTGCTGGTCTTCGGCGTCGCGAGTTGCGTCAACCCGATCGGCGTCGGTAACGGCGGTGGAAACGGAAATGGCGATACTACCGTGCACCGGCGCGGCGGCGACTCTCTCGGCGATACGCTTCGTCTTCCTCCGGATTCTTTGCATCATCATCATCATGGTGGCGACTCTTTAAGCGACACGCTCCGTCTTCCCCCCGATACTTTGCATCATCGTGGCGACGACGACAGTATGTGGCACCACGGCGGTGGAATGGGAGATACCAATGAGCTTCCGCCGGATAGCGGAAATGGCAGACTCGATAGCACCTTCATCGACTCCCTGTTGCACCACCATTAAGAATTAGTGAATAAAGGGCAGTACAAGACACAGAAGGAGGGCCGGGAGCGCATTGCGACCGGCCCTTTATTTTTTGGCTATTACTTTTATTACGCCGCCAGCGCCTGCGTCACTTTATGAGCTGCATCTTTTAGCCCTTTTGCAACGAGGAAATTCAGGCCGCTCTTCTGCAGGATCACACCGGCTTCTTCCGCATTCGTGCCTTCTAGGCGGACGACGATCGGGACATGCGGCTTCACCAGCTTCGACGCTTCGACGACACCCGTCGCAACGCGGTCGCACCGCACGATGCCGCCAAAGATGTTGATCAGGATCGCTTTGACATGTGGATCGGAGAGGATGATTCGGAAGCCGCTCGCGACGGTATCTTTATTGGCTCCGCCGCCGACATCGAGGAAATTCGCAGGCTCACCGCCCGCCAGCTTGATGATGTCCATCGTCGCCATCGCCAGGCCTGCGCCATTGACCATGCAGCCGACATTGCCATCGAGCTTGATATAATTTAAATTCGATTTCGATGCTTCGACTTCCAGCGGGTCTTCTTCGGCAAGATCCCGAAGCGCGGCATACTCCGGATGACGGAAGAGCGCGTTATCGTCGAAATTTACCTTCGCATCGAGCGCCATCATTTTCTGCGATTTCGTCAGCACCAGCGGATTGATCTCGAAGAGCGACGCATCGGTCTCTTCATACGCCCGGTAGAGCGCTTTTAAGAACGTCACACACTCCTTGAACGCCCCACCGCTTAAGCCCAGCGCGAACGCAAGCTGACGCGCCTCGTAATCCCGGAAACCGGCAGCCGGATCTACGAACACCTTTACAATCTTCTCCGGTGCTTCCTCCGCGACTTTCTCGATCTCCATGCCGCCTTCCGTCGAGACCATCACGACGTTCATCGCCGACGACCGGTCCAGCACGATACCCGCGTAAAACTCTTTCTCGATCTCGACGCCCTGCTCGATGAGCAACCGCTGCACGAGCCGTCCTTCCGGGCCTGTCTGATGGGTCACAAGCGTCATCCCGAGGATATGCTGCGCGAGCGTCCGGACGTTCTCCGGCGATCGCGCGATCTTCACGCCGCCGCCTTTACCACGACCGCCCGCATGGATCTGCGCCTTGACGACCGCGATCTCTGTCGGCAGCTTTTCCGCAGCTTCGACTGCTTCCGGCACTGTCTGCACCATGTACCCTTCCGGGACCGGCACGCCATATTTCTTCAGAATTTCTTTCGCCTGGTATTCGTGGATTTTCATTCAGAGGATTCGATTTGCTTCGTT
>DASZLH010000160.1:0-7113 GCA_035552495.1 Kapaibacterium sp. (SeqCode)
TCTTGCACTCATTTTACTTTTGCCGGTCGCCACGATTGCGAGCGCCCAATCGGCTGCGAATGATAAAGTAATTCAGACGATGCAATCCGAACTTGCACGCGAGCAATCCGCGTTGGGCAAGCAGGCGGCGCCGCCCTATTATATCAGCTATAATGTTGGCGACGAGCAAAACGTCAGTATGGTATCGAGCTACGGCGCGATCGTGAAGTCCGATTCGTCTCGGCACCGGATGCTGCTCGTCGATCTGCGTGTCGGCGATTATTCGCTCGATAACACACACCAGATCCGAGCCTCGAACGATATGTTCGCGCGCTCCGGTGCTCGGATGATCCCGTATGAGAATAACACCGAATCGCTGAAGCTTGCGCTCTGGCGAGAAACGGACCAGTCCTATAAGTCGGCCACGGAACGGTTGCAGCAAGTCCGTACGAATAAAACGGTCAAGGTTGCCGAGGAAGATTCTTCGGGCGATTTCAGCAAGGCGGATGCTGCAAATCATTATTACGAGCCGGGCGTCGATATGTCCGATTATTTTCGAAATCGGAAAGCGTGGGAAACGAGGTTGCGTAAATATTCCGCGCTCTTTGCGGGTCAAAAAGATATTTTCGAGGCGAAGGCGATGCTCGATGCCAATATCGTTCGTAAATATTTTGTATCGACCGAAGGCGGAGAGATCGCATCGAACCAGCTCTATGTCCGTCTTATGGTCATGGCAACGGCCAAAGCCAATGACGGCATGGAGTTACCGCTCTATAAAAGTTATTTTGCCTTTAAACCCGAAGACCTTCCCTCCGACGATACCATTCTTCACGATGTACGAGATATGATCGCGACGCTCGGCGAAATGCGTAATGCCCCGATCGTCGATCCCTATGCAGGCCCGGCGATTTTATCCGGCGGCGCGGCAGGAGTTTTCTTCCACGAAATTTTCGGACATCGCGTCGAAGGCCATCGGGAAAAAGACGAATCGCAGGGGCAGACCTTCAAGAAAAAAGTCGGCACGGAGATTCTTCCTTCCTTCATGGATGTCTATTTCGATCCTCATCAGAAGAAATATGGGACCACGGATTTGCTCGGCTATTATAAGTATGACGATGAAGGCGTCGAAGGACAACGAGTCGATGTGGTCAAGGATGGAGTTCTTAAAGGCTTCTTAATGAGTCGCTCGCCGATCGAAGGGTTCTCACATTCGAACGGTCATGGGCGCGCTCAGCCGGGTAAACTTCCGGTAGCGCGGCAATCGAACTTAGTCGTCGTGGCCCGTCAGACGGTGCCCGTCGATTCGCTGCGCGATCTGCTGATCGCGGAATGTAAGAAAGATGGCAAGCCCTACGGACTCTGGTTTAAAGAAGTCGAAGGCGGATTTACATTGACAGGCCGGACGATTCCGAATGCATTCAATGTGCTCCCCATCCTGGTCTATCGCATTTATCCCGATGGACGCCCCGACGAACTCGTTCGCGGCGTCGATCTGATCGGGACCCCGCTTGCTACGTTCGAGCGTATCGAAGCGGCCGGTAATGACGGCGAGACCTTCAATGGAATTTGCGGAGCCGAATCGGGGTGGGTCCCGGTCTCCGCATCGAGCCCGAGCTTGCTCGTCCGCGAAATCGAAGTACAGAAAAAACAGAAATCGCAGGAGCGGCTGCCCATCCTCCCCTCGCCCGATGCGATCACAGTTAACGGAGCTCCGCAACCTTCACAACAGCCACAATGAACCGGGACAAAATGAAATCGACAAAGATAATTATTGCATCGTTTTTTTTAGTAGCGGTTGGTTCCGTTGTGACGCGCGCGCAGGTCTCGCAGAAGACCGTCTCGGTCGTCGAGCGCGCCATGACCGATGAACTCGCCCGTGATAGAAGCGAACTACATTTAAAAGGACTGATCGATCCATTTTTTATCTCGTACACGGTCACCGATCAGGAGCGTCTCGATATTAACGCTTCGAATGGCTCGCTTACGCGCTCCGAGGCGACGCATAAACGCGCGGAAAATGTGCGGCTGCTGGTAAACAATTATCCGTTCAACGACGAGAACTTCACGGATAATACCGGCTTCTTCTCGTTCAACTCTTCGCCCGATAATTCGCTGCCGCTCGATGACGATTACACCGGCATTCGTCGCGTGCTCTGGCTGAGCACAGACGATCTGTTTAAATCGGCCAATGAGAATTTTACAAAAAAGAAAGCGGCGCTCGAACATAAGCAGCTTTCGCCCGATCTCAAAGACCTTCCCGATTTCGCACAAGCATCGGCCATCGAAATCAGCGAGCCACCCACCGAACTCCATTATGACCGTGCGGAATTGGAATCGATGGTAAAAGATATTAGCGCGATCTTTAGCCAGTTCTCCGACATTCAGACATCGAGCGTCACGCTCAGCATTTCGAATGCGTACGAGTGGATCGAGAATTCAGAAGGCACGCGCGTCCGTAAGCCGGTAACGCTCTGCGAAATTCATGTGCAGGCTTCGACGCAGGCTAAATCCGATGGCGAGCCGCTCGCGATTTCGCATACCTTCGTTGCAAAAACGCCGAACGAACTGCCGACGAAAGCAAAACTGACCGATGCGGTAACGCTGCTTGCAAAAAATCTGGTCGCGCTCGAAACAGCTCCCATTCTCGATAAAGAATATACCGGCCCGGTACTCTTCGAGGACGATGGCCTCGTCGGTGATGCGGCGACCAATTACCTCGCGGATAACGTTATCTCCCGGCTTGTTGCGGAAAGGGAAGATATTTTCGGCAACGATGTCTCGGCAATTTTCGCATCGGGCAAACGCGCTTCACTCCGCGAAAAAATCAATACGCGCATTTTACCGAAGACCGCATCGCTCGTCGATATGCCGCTCACGCGTACGAAAGATGGCGCCGATCTCCTCGGATTTTATCCATTCGACGATGAAGGCGTCGCGCCTGCGGCCAAACTTACGCTTGTCGATCAGGGCATCCTCAAAACCCTGTATATGACACGCACGCCGACGAAAGAAGTGCGCGAACCGAACGGCCATGCACGGTCGGTTACCGGCGGCCTTCCAGGGCTTACCGAAAATGTACCGGCGCCCGGCGTAGTCGAGTATAACGATACCAAGTCCGTGAACGTATCAGGAATGAAGCAAGACCTCGTCGCGCGCGCGAAGGAAGATGGGTACGATTACGGCCTCGTTGTCCGAGCAATTCAGGAAAGCGCACCATCGCAGGACGCCGGATTCAGCCTGCAGGATATGCTCGCCAACGGTAAAATGATCGTTCCGTCGCTGGTCTATAAAGTCTATAGCGACGGCCATGAAGAACTCGTTCGCGGCGTGGAGATCGGGCTTCCTTCCGTTCGTGACCTGCGCGAAATGATTTCCTCGAAAGAAACGGTGACGAAAAATATGCTGATCGCCGGCGGCTCGGGAGGCCTCTTCAGCTTCGGGGCCATGACGCCAGCGACGCTGATTGCTCCGAAAGATATTCTTTCGCCCGAGCTTGAAGTCCAATTGAAAAAGAGCGAAGCGTATCCAACGCTACCCGTCGTGGCACGACCGTAAAAAAGTGGATCGTTAATAACGGATAGTGGATAGCAGAGACGCAACGTGACCGCTTGCGGTTGGCAATCCCCGAGCGCGCGTAACTCCATGCGGGCAGAGTAGCAATCCCCGACTGCAACCCGCATGGGCTACGCATGGCTGGCCCGCTTTGCGATTGGGCGCTCGGCTGCAACGCAGCCCGCTATGTGTAGCCCCACGCGGCAGCGTGGGGAACGGGTAAGGCTGATTTATTTATTCAGCGCCGCAACGCGGCCGCCCACTGTGGCTCCGAATCGCAGAACTACGTTTCATCCTCAACACCATCTTCCAGCCATACGAACCCATATTCTTTAGAATGTTCGATACCAAGAGTAGCGAATATCTTTAGCATCTCTTCCTTGAAAGAAATCTTTTTATGATGTTCCTTTTGATTCTGGATATACGCTTTCACTTGCGGCACTTGTGATTTGGAATAGGTAAATGCACCGTAACTCCTTTGCCATTCGAACGGTCCATTTACGAAGTGATTCTCATTAACAAATCTCGACGAGTTCGATTTAATATCGCGGATCAAGTCCGAAATTGCTTGACCTGGGTGCATACGAATGAGAATATGGAGATGATCTTCCACTCCATTGATGATAATAAGTTTGTGTTTGCGATTCTGTATTATTCCTGTGATGTAAGCAAAGAGTTTACCCTCCCATTCTGGTTTGATAAGCCCTTGCCTTCGTTTGACCGCGAATACCAATTGAACGTATAATTCGGTATAGGTCTGAGCCATAATAAAAATAGCAGTTTGATTGTGCAAAGATACACGGGCGGCCGCGTTGCGGCGCGGACTGGCCGGCGTTTCGTCACCCCATGCTGCCGCATGGGGCTACACATAGCGGACCGCTTTGCGGTCGGGTAATCCCCGGCTGCAACGCAGCCCGCTATGTGTAGCCCCACGCGGCAGCGTGGGGAACGGGCAAGGCGATTTATTTATTCCGCGCCGCAACGCGGCCGCCCACATGGGCTACGCACGGCGGCCCGCTTTGCAGTCCACTACTTACTTTACACCCGAATGAATCGCAACGATGCCCGCCGTCCGCGTTTCCCAGCGGACATTTTGAAATCCTGCTTCTTCCATTAAAGCGGCCAATGCTTCCAGATCGGGAAATTTTCGGAGGGAGTCGGGTAAATATTTGTAGGCGGAATTATGGCCCGAAAAAAGCGTCCCAATAAGTGGCAGCAATACATTGAAATAAAAATTGTAAAGCTGCTTCATCGGAAACACGCGGGGCTTCGCGAGCTCGAGGTTGACAAACACACCTTCCGGTTTCAGCACGCGATAAATTTCGCTGAACGCAATGGAAAGATTGGTAAAATTGCGAGTACCGAATCCAATCGTTACGCCATCGAACGTGTTATCGGGAAACTCCAGATGTTCCACATCGCCACGTTCGATAGTAATTATTGCATTTTTTTCCTCGGCTTTTTTTCGAAATAAATCGAGCATCGGCTGCGTCAGATCGACGCCCGTCATCGCAGCATCCGGCATTTGCTTCAGAGCTTCGAACGCCAGATCACCGGTGCCGCAGGCAATATCGAGAATCCGTGGCCCGGGGGGAGAATTACGAATTACGAATTGCGAATTACGAATGGAATCGGGGATTTGTGTATTGGATTCGGCCGGACTATTATCATTCGTAATTCGTAATTCGTAATTCGTAATTTCCACAGGGAGGCGGCTGCGAAGCACTTCGATCGCGCGCCGTCGCCAGGCGTAATCGAAACCGAGCGATAGAAAATGATTGAAGAAATCGTAGCGGTGAGCGATCTGTCCGAACATGTGTTCGACATAGCTCTTCTTTTCTTCACGGGTTTCGAATGAGAACGGTGCTGGGTCTGCCAATTTATTTTATTTCAAAACAGGTCGCGCCTTTAACGTGGCTGAGCACAGGAAACTTCCCTGTGCAGATAAAATTTAGATACCTAACGTATTCGGCACACTTTCTTCATCATTCATAATTCATCATTCATAATTGCCCCAACATGGCTCATCCATTTTACGACAAAGTCATCCGCGCTCTTCAGGAATGCGCGGTCGAGTGCAGTATCTGCGCGGTTGCCTGCTTGCAGGAACGGGAAGTTGCCCGGATGCGGGATTGCATTCTGCTCGATCTCGATTGCGCCGATCTCTGCCGTACGCTCATCGGCATGCTCGGCCGTACTTCCGAATATAGCCGCGAATTGCTGGTCGTGTGCGCTAAGTTATGCGACCAATGCGCCGATGTCTGCGAAAAATATAAGGAAATGGAGCATTGCGTGCGCTGTGCGAATGCCTGCCGGGAGTGCGCGAAGGTCTGCAGAGATTTCTCGCTGACCTAAATTAATGCCTCACCCCAACGTATTGACTTAGTGCAAGAGCTTGGCATTAATACTTCACAAACGGCTCGCACGACGAAAGCTCTCCATCGGTCACCGCAAAGTAATACACGCCGGCGGGGTATGAAGAGACGTTAGCGGTAAATACTTGCGGACCCGAACCATACTCGCCATCGACGACCGTGGCAAGCGTAACACCGAGTGTGTTCAGGATGCGAACACGAATATGTGAAGGAAAATCGATATTCAAAGAAAGAGAAGTAGTTGTAAAAGCCGGATCGGGATAGGTCGGCGGCAGATACCACCGGGCAGTAGAAAAAGGAAGACCTGCGTTACCTTCGATAGAGGCAAGAGTATTCTCGTAAATTCCGGCGCTGGTACCAAGTAAAATATGGCCGTCGGGAGTTGAAGTGATAACATGAACAGTAAGATTTTCCAAATGCAGGCCTGAGTTTATGCTGGCAAATGTCATACCATGGTCACTGGAATAGAACACTCCTTGGTCAATTGATCCGATGAGTAGTGAGCCGTCCTTTGCAGCGTACATACTATAGATAAAATTGGTAGGGAATCCATTAGAGCCGCTAAGACCACGCTTTATCCATGTCATTCCACTGTCAGTTGTTTCAAAGATATTAAACCCATCATACACATAAATAGAATTAGTTTCGCCACAGGAGAAGTATTGACACCATGTAGGCGGTTGGTGGGGAGCAATGGCCCAAGTGAAGCCGTGGTCCATCGATATATAAATACCTTCACCCGTTGTTGAATCATAACCGAGAGCCGTTTCATTAGGGCGCTTTGCCGTTACAGCTAAGATTCTGCCGTTATCGAGCACTCGTATATCATATACTTTGGGAACAACCGTATCGAGCCAGACTCCGCCCGTATCAATACCGTGAGTGAATGTAAAAGCGCTCCAGGTTGCGCCTTCATCTGTCGAACGGTAATTTACATCGTACACTGTATCTCCACTACGATGCCATCTATTTTGAAGAAGAAAAATATCTTTGCTCCCAGGTGAACTGGCCAGTGCGCCGGAAGGATGCGAAGAGTCGAGAATCACCCCATACGTAGCCCAGTTTACGCCGCCATCGGTCGAATGCCATAAATGGCTCGGAGGATTGGGATTGATGAGTATCGTCCCATCATCGAACCAGGCGATACCCTCGATTCCCGACTCTACGCCTTCCGATAGATCCCAAGATTGACCGTTATTCGTGGATC
>DASZLH010000161.1:0-3395 GCA_035552495.1 Kapaibacterium sp. (SeqCode)
CAATTTTTCGAACAAAATATGGAAGCGAAATTGACCGCTGGCGTTATTCAGGAAAAGCAAAAGTATTCCTGGGATTCTTTCGCTGAAGGAATTGAAAAACTCGTCGGAGCATCATAACGTATGGCGATCGAGCTTGGCAAGCCCGCCGATTACGGGCAATTTATTTTAGAACGGCGCTATAAGCTTGCAAAGGCCTATGCGCGTGAAGCGTTTGAGCGCGGCGGCACGTATCTCGATGTCGGTTGCGGTAACGGAGCGCAGACCGTTCTCTTTGCTAAGCACTTCGACCGCTGGATGGGAATTGATGTCGAGGAAGACCGCCTGAATGCATTCAGGCAGGAGCTTGCGCGCGGCGATTATGAAGCTGCAAAAAAATCGCACGACATTTTACGCTACGATGGAGATCGAATCCCTTTAGAAGATAGCACGGTCGACGTACTCACCTGCATTGAAGTGATAGAGCACACAAGAAGCGATAAACGAACGATTGCAGAATTACTACGTGTATTAAAAGTCGGCGGTACTGCGATCATTACTGTACCGAATAAATGGTGGATCTTCGAGACGCACGGCGCGAACCTGCCTCTCTTACCCTGGAACCGTGTTCCATTTTTTTCGTGGCTTCCAAAACCGATTCATTCCAAATATTCGAAAGCTCGAATTTACCGAAAAAGTGAAATAGAGAGACTAATGCAAAATGCCGGCTTTACAATTCAAAAATCGTTTTATGTTACCGCTCCGATGGACATGCTGAAACCGGCCGCATTGCAAACTGCTGTTCGCACTACCCTCTTCCGGAACGATGAGACTTCGATTCCCCTTCTTTCCACGTCAGTCATGATTGTTGCAACTAAGTCACATTAATACGATGCGCGAGATCGCAATGGAACAGGCGCGTGTCCGCCAACTCGAAGGTGTTCGTGGGATTACCGCTAACGATCGGTATTATTTTGGCTATCAATACGGCCTGGGTATTCAGCACATCGTGCCATACTTGCGGTCAAAGTCCGTCCCGTTCAAGGATAAAAATATTTGCGAGATCGGTTGCGGGGAGGGAGGTGTGCTGGCTGCAATTGCCGATGAAGGCACAAAATATGCGCTCGGGATCGATATCCGGCAGGAAGCGATCGACCGCGCCGAAATTATTTTCCGCGCACTTGGGATTAATTCCGAATTCCGAATTCACGATATTACCAATCAGCCCACTCCCCCAGAGTGGCGCGAGCAGTTCGATTTCGTCACGCTGCGCGATGTGATGGAACATCTCGACAACACGGAGGGCAGCCTGAATCATGTCATGGAATTTCTGAAACCGGGCGGTTATTTGTATGTTGTTTTTCCTCCTTATTATTCCCCGTATGGCGCGCACCAACATGCGCTGAATAATACATGGGGGAAGCTGCCCTTCATTCAATTCTTACCGGACGCTCTCTTTCGAACTCTTATCAAATCGGGACGATCGCTCGATGTGGAAGAAGTATCTCGACTTCGCGAAATTCGACTTACAATTGGCAAATTCCGGAGAGCCATCCGCAACACAGGCTTGCAATTGATCGACGAAGAGTTGTATTTTTTGCGTCCCGTTTTTAAATTAAAGTTTGGCTTGCCGCCAATCAAAGTCGACTTTCTGAAGCACGTCCCATTTTTAAAAGAGACGATAGCATTGGAAGCTTCCTATCTGTTGCGAAAACCTTAAGCTTTCTTTCAACGGAATTTTATCGGTCGGTTGATAAATTCTATTTTGATATTTGCGGGGAAAGAACTCGAAACAGTGCAGCTTCCGGGGCGCTGGATATATACTGTTGTTGTAAAAATCCGGCCTTCATTCCAAAAGCAATAGGTGCGGAATAATCTTCGCCAAAGATTGCGAGATATTGCGGTCGTGTTTCGGCGAGTGTTTGAAGGAGTCCTCGATCCGGCCCAAGAATTCGTTCGTTATAGGTCGGCTCTTTCGTAAGATGTCCGCTGATGTCAATTACGCGACGTTCAGCGAACCATCCAATTGCGCCGATACTATTTGTTGCAATTACGTCGGTAGGCAGTGTTACGGTTGCAATCGTACGCGCAAGCTTTTCATGCGATGTATTGATTCGTACATCCTCTCCAAAATCATTGGCAGCACGTGGAAGTTCTGTCAAATTCCATGCAAGCAAGATTAACAGTACCGCGTGTAATACCTTAACAGCCGGTGCTGGCAACCGTTCATCGCCATCCTCATTCTCGATCATTTTAATTTGGAAACGGTTTCGTTCGGCCTCGGTGACAAAATGCGAAATCTCTCGTTTCAGAAATGGCAACTCGGCATGCCGCAAACCTGCAAGAAGAAGAACTCCGGCAAAAAATAGCAATAGTATGTAATCGACAAGAGGCGGGACGGTCGCAAACGAAAGTGCACTCTCGGGGCGTATCGCAAAATAGACGTAGCCCGAGACAAGAACTGCGATCATAGTACCAAGTACCATTTGCTTTGGGCTTAATTTCCTGAAGAGCAAGCATCTCACTATAATTCGAATGGACATTATTCCTGCAAGCGCATAGATTGGCAAAACAAAATGTGTCCAGCGTCCATAATCTCCGAAGCTATCATCGACCCCAATTGCAAGCGAGCGAAGGTAAGGAAACACAAGAAGAATCAGCAGGGAAAGATTGAAGAGGTCGTCCGACCGGTCCCGCCTTACCAACGAATTTTTCCATCGCGCATAAAGCGCGGTAATAATCGTGAATATCCATAAAGGGTTTTCCGGAATATAAATCGCTTTTATGGCATACCAAATACCACTCAGGCTCGATATTACTCGTTGCAGCGCTTCGGATACATATCCATGACGTATTAAAATAATCGCGGAATGATTGGAAAGTCCCGCATAAAATGTTTCGGGGACGATGGCTCCGGAGAGCGCAATGTTCGTGATTGCAATGGGTGCGAGAACGATGATGAATGCCAGCACGCTTAGACCAGTATCGCGAAAAAAGTGCTCATCCGCAAATCCATTTTTTCGATCTCGTCGATGCTCGAAGTATGAATCCAGAATGACGAGCGCGAAGATGAGCGCCGTCTCGGGACGTGTCAAGGTGGCAAGTGCGAAGATCGCGCCTGTAATCGATCGCCGCCAGCCATGCGGATTTGCGAATCGCCACCAGAGCGCGCCGATAACGAGCGATGTCGAAAGTGTCGATTCCAAGCCGGAGAGCTCGGACCATGCAAGCTGGCTTGCGGTTACAATAAGGAGTCCACCGAGTAGTGATGAACCATAATCGTTGCCTACGGTGCGTAGCAATCGGAAGCTGTAATAACCGGTCAGGAATAAAAAAATCGCTCCAAGCAGTTTTCCGGTTAAAATGGGATCGTGAAACAGTCCTTGCCCAATAGCAAGAAACACGACCCAAAACGGCGC
>DASZLH010000162.1:0-5345 GCA_035552495.1 Kapaibacterium sp. (SeqCode)
CGAAACAGATGAAAAACAGTGCCGCCCTTGATTTAATCTTTTCAGGATCAATTCTTGTTTCTTCACTACCATCCTTTATATATGCCCAAAAACCCACGCGAACGACGAATCGAGCTTACCTGGCGAATGTTTCGACTGACGAGTATGATTGCGTCCGGAGTTGTGTTAGTGGTCTTGATTGCAATCGACGCTTCCTTCCATTTCGTTTCGTTCGAGTTGAATATCACGATCGTATTCGTCGCGATATTTTTATTTATATTGATCCAATTGGATTCCCTGTTGCACCGTATGGTCATGCGAATTCGGTCGCGGCGGCAAGAACGGTGGCCATTATGAACACTATTAATATTACGTCGTGAAGAAAGATAAATCAAACTATTTCGCTCGTTTGAACGTAGTATGAACCATCGAGCATGATCGTTCATGCCACGATCGATCATGCACTGAAGCTTGTTTCATCAGACCGAAGATTTTTTGCAAAGACGTCCGTGCTCCAGCACCCGTTTTATTCCTTGAATCTCACTCGTCTCTAAAAATTAGATTCAGAACATTTTTATATTTCCAGACCCGTCTTATTAAGCCAATTCATTAATGGACTTTTCCTTTGTTACGCACACCTGGTGGGGTGCGCTCTTATTTATAGTCGTTTGCGGTCACTTGACCGTCATGTGTACCTCCCTGTACATGCACCGCGCGATGGCGCACCAGGGCGTGCAGTTCCATCCTATTGTAAGTTGGGCGATGCGGTGGTGGCTGTGGCTATTCACCGGCATGAGCACGCGCGAATGGGTCGCGGTCCATCGTAAGCACCACGCATATTGCGAAACGGACGAGGACCCGCATTCACCGGTCATTCACGGCTGGGCGCAGATCCTCTTTTTCGGGGTCAAGTATTACCGTGAGGGTTATCGCGATTCGGCTACGATGGAGCGTTTCACGAAAGGATGTCCGAATGACATCATCGAACGCAAGCTCTTTATTCCGCATAAAATGATCGGACTTTTTGTGGTGCTCGCAGTCGATCTTTTGCTCTTTGGCTTTATTGCAGGACCATTGGTATGGTTGGGTCAAATTCTCTGGGTGCCGTTCTGGGCGGCTGGAGTCGTGAACGGACTCGGGCACACGATCGGGTACCGGAATTATAAAGTCCGCGATGCGAGCCGCAATATTATTCCGATCGGGCTGTTGCTTTCGGGCGAAGAACTCCATAACAATCATCACAAATTTCCATCGAGCGCGAAATTCTCCAAACGCTGGTTCGAACTCGATATGGGATGGATCTATATCACTGCGCTTCGGTTGATTGGACTTGCGAAAGTGAAAGTAGTGCAGCAGGGCATCCCGAACTTCAAGCGCGCTACGCACAACGCCAAAGAAGCAGCCACGCAAGCACGCGATACGGCGCTCGCTCACGCACGCGAAGCAGCCGCGGCTGCGCGCGAGGCGGCAACATCTGCGAAGGAAGCAACGACTGCGGCGATTGCGCATTCAGCCGCCGCTCCTGTTTTAGGTGGAGAGTTCTGAGATAGAAGTTTTTCGAGAAAAGTTTTTCTCGAACGGGATTTCAGGCGTATAACCCTGCGTTCATTATTCGAGCGTGGAGTTATACGTTTTACTTTTATCGCTGCAATTTTTATCTTCCCAAAAAGAAAATGTAGTATCTTCGTAGGAGTATGTTTCAAATCTAAAATTTTGAATTTAAGGTTTGAAATTCGTATCGCGTAGTATATTTCTATCGCGGTATTTATAATGTGACTGGCATTTCAGGTCCAATTCATTACAATGCGAACTCGAATATTCGTATTTTCCGCACTCGCTGGGGTGCTGGCGGCTATTTCCCTTTCATCGCTCAGCTCCTGCACAAAAACAATCGTTCAGACGGTCGATGTCATCGATACGGTCCACGATACGGTGAGCGGGCCGGCACTGATTCGATTTCTCTCGATGCTTCCCGATGGCAGCACGATCTCGATCCGAAAAACAGCTTCGGGAAACGATGCGCTCTTCGCCAGCGCAACCAGTTATTCCACGCCACTCTATCTTCCTGTTCGGCCGGATACCGCCGTCCGCTATTTTCTTTTTCTCAGCTCGCAATTTTCTGTATTCGATAGCATTCCCGTTCAATCGCTGGCGCCCGGTTCGATCAATACCTACGCATTGTTTTTAGATGCTTCAACCCCGCCGCGGATTCTGCCAGCCTGGGGTAACGATTCGGTGAAGCTGGTGCCGGCGCCGCCCGGATATTGCTATCTCCGCTTTATCAACGGCATTCAGGACTACCCGCCGAATGCCGAACTGTACCTGGACCTCGACTCGGTCGGCAATTACGTGTTTCCACAACCCGTTCCTTTTGGAACGATCGGCAACTACACGCTGGTACCGATAGGCAACCATGCGGTAATGATCCAGCAGCCATTTGCCAGCGAAGCATTGATCGCGAAAAATCAGTCATTCGAACAGGGAGTGTACTATACCGCACGCGCTGTTGGGAAAGAGTCCGATCAATCGGCCAATCTGTTTATCGACGTAGAACAGTAACCTTCCAATACCACAATCTGTGCACTACCCGCGCTTCATAGCGGCCCGTTATCTTACCGCACGGCGCGATTCCAACGTTCGCCGATCTGCTCGCTCGCCCTCCGATCTTGCTCATCGCCCCGGCCCCATACAAGAAATTAAATCCGAGCACGAAGAACGGCGCTTTGTATCGACGATCGCGCTTATTGCGACGGGCGGTATTGCACTCGGAACGGCCGCCCTCATCGTTACGCTCTCTATCCTGAGCGGGTTCGAAAAAACATTGACCGATAATGTCATCGGCTTTACTTCGGATATTGAAATCTCGTCGTATGGCAATCGTCCGATTGCGGGTTATACGGGCGTTATGAAATATTTGCAACAGCGCGTGCCCGAAGTACGGCAGTTGACTCCGTTCGTCGAGCGTCAGGCGATTCTTCGCTCTCCTAAAAGCGTCGCCGGTGTGGTGCTGCGCGGCGTTCCGCTTTCGGATACCTCCGCGCTTCCGCGCAAGCGGATCATTCGAGGAGTCGATCTCGCGCTCGCACCGCCCGATTCACTCGATCCTATTCTCATCAGCAAAGGGCTCGCGCAGGACCTCGGTACGAATATCGGCAAGTCCATTGCGGCCATTCGATTCAACGAGCGGCTTCGGACGCGCGAAGATATTCTTAATAATATTCGTCTCTATCGAGTCGTCGGTATTTATGAAACGGGCATGTCGCAATATGACAATACGCTCGCGTATACCTCGCTTGCGGCCGCGCAAATATTCAGCGGATTCAATCCTACGCAGGTCAATGGCTTCGATGTGCGAACGGCCACACTCCAGGAGGCAACTCCCGTCTCGGCAAAGATCAATCGCGTGCTCGGATACCCGACGTTCGCGCGCAGCGTCTATGAAGTCTATCCAACTATTTTTGCATGGATCGATTTACAGAAAAAACCGGTCCCGATTATTCTCGGGCTGATAATGCTCGTCGCTACATTCAATATTGTCTCGACGCTACTACTGATCGTAATTGAAAAAACGCATTCGATCGGCATTCTAAAATCGCTCGGAGCGACGAGCGGCGGCATCGCAAAAATTTTCATCACGGAAGGTATGGTCATTGCGATAGCCGGGACGCTCATCGGCGACGCTATCGGCTTCCTGCTCTGCTTTGCCGAATCGCAATTTCATTTCTTTAAACTGCGCTCGGATATTTATTTTATGTCGTCGGTGCCGATCTCGATCGAGTGGCAGCACTATGCTATTGTCTCGGTCATTGCGCTTGCTCTTGCGGCAACCGCAACGCTCATTCCCGCCCGGATCGCCGCGCGTATGCAGCCGCTTAACGCGCTGAGCTTCGGATAATGAATGTGAAAAAGCAGATGCCAATCACGGTCGCCGTCGCGCTGATCGTTCGGGATGGCCGCGTATTAATGGGCGAACGGCGGCCGGATAAAGTCTATCCGCTGCATTGGGAATTCCCCGGCGGGAAGCTGGAAGCCAATGAAACGTCCTACGAAGCGCTTCGCCGAGAACTCCATGAAGAACTTGCCATCCAGATCGGTCATGCCGAGGAATGGTATGCAGAGATCGCGACCTATTCCAACGGAATGACCTACGACCTTCGATATTTTCTTGTGCGCGATTGGGATGGAGAAATCCAAAACCTTGAGTTCAATCGCTTGCTCTGGGTTTCCTACGAAATGCTTCCAACATTGACCCATTTGAGCGGTAACCAAAATATTTTGGAGCGGATCGAACGCGAAGGAATTCCCCTATAATGAAGCTCCATCCTTCCACCCGCACTCGGTTCGATCGCGTCGTCCCCACGATTCTGCAATGGTATAAACTTAACCAGCGTAGTTTTATTTGGCGCGGAGTTACGCGTTCGCCCTATGTCGTGCTCGTCAGCGAGTTCATGCTGCAACAGACGGGCGCGCGACAAGTTGAAAAAATACTGCCCGTATTCCTGCGACAATTCCCGAATGTTCATACGCTCGCCGGAGCTTCTCCAGCAGAAGTACTGCGGGCATGGAAGGGACTTGGCTACAATCGGCGCGCGTTGAATCTTCATCGAGCTGCCAAGACAATTTCGGCACGCGGGCGTCGTCCTTTCCCGAGAACGCTCGACGCATTGCAGGCCCTTCCCGGCGTTGGCCGTTATACGGCTTCGGCCATTCTTGCATTTAAATATAACGAAGATGTGCCGGTCGTCGATGTTAACATCGAGCGCGTTCTCTCGCGGATTTGGAAACCGATGCATACGTATTCCGAAACGCTTCCGATAAAACAAATTTACGATCTCGATGCGGAGATTTTACCACGTGGCGAGTCCGCCAGATGGCACGAAGCCCTGATGGATTTTGGTTCGGTTGTTTGCACAAAAAAATCTCCCAATTGCGCGGCGTGTCCCATTCGTTACGATTGTGCATCGAGCATGAAATTTCTAAAAAAGGAGCAGGCCAGTCTTATCGAGAAAATTCCACCCAAAGAGCCGCGATATTTCGGTCATCCGAGACGTATCTGGCGCGGCAGAATTCTTACCATCGTGATGGACCGCAGCGCCGTCTCGCTCCGCGTTGTTACATCGTCATTGCAAAAAACTTACGGCATTGAGGACGACGCATTTCCCAAATTTATCTCCGATCTTGCAAAGATACTTGTAGGTGAAGGTATCCTTGCCAGAAATGGCAATAATCTTACGCTGCCATCATGAAGGAACTTCCGGAACCGTGGCAATCGGTATATAACGAACGGCAAAGCGCGATCCGGGAGCGTCTGCAAGATTTTGCGAATATTCCGCCCGCTCACTATTTTTACGAACTTGCTTTTTGCA
>DASZLH010000163.1:0-4043 GCA_035552495.1 Kapaibacterium sp. (SeqCode)
GGCAGCGAAGAATGATGCAATACGTGTGGTCGTGCTGACTGGTGCCGGCAAAGCGTTCTGCTCGGGACAAGACCTTAATGATGCGCCGTCGGGTGGTGGCAAGCGTTCGCTGCGCGATTCGCTGGAACGGCGATACAATCCGCTCATTCGCGCCATGCGAAAACTGCCAAAGCCAATTGTCGCTTCGATCAATGGGGTAGCAGCCGGCGCTGGTGCATCACTGGCGCTCGCCTGCGATTATCGCATTATTGCCGAACATGCAAAGCTGATCGAAGTCTTCGTGCGTATCGGCCTGGTGCCCGACTCGGGATCGAGCTGGTTGCTTGTGAAGAATACTGGAGTTGCAAAGGCATTTGAGCTTGCCGCACTCGGCGATGACATCCCCGCCGCGAAGGCTCTCGAATTGAGCCTTGTCAATCAAATCGTTCCGATGGAAGAATTGGAACGTGCGACACGCGATATTGCGCTACGGTTTGCAACGGGGCCAACAAAGGCTTATGGTTATATCAAGCGCATGATGGACCGTGCCGCTGCAATCTCTCTCGATGAAGCGCTCGACTACGAAGTATTTATGCAGGAAGCTGCCGGCCGCACCGAAGATTATACGAATGCCGTCGAGGCATTCAAAGAAAAACGCAAGCCCGTCTATTCAGGAAAATAATTATCGTATCTTAAATTTCCCTCGAGGATAAAATTGAAACGCCGGGAATGGAATGTGAATATAGTCGAAGACATCGCATATAAAATTCCAGACCGACCCGTGTATATCGAACCCACGCAGATTCAGATCGGTCGCGATATAGACATCGGTGTACGGTGTTAATCCAGCTCGGCCAGGAAGATTTTGAGCAGGAATTAAATTTTCTGCGCTTATCCCGACTGCAAGATTGAGCCATTTCGGATACCAATCACCCATCCAATCGTGAATGTCGAACGAGAGCCAGTAGTATTGACTTTCGTAGTCTTGCACAATCTGACTAATCTCCGGTGGTTTATATGCGGCCAATGCGTTCGATGGCCACACGCTGATTTTCGGTGTGATACGTTTGAGATCGGAATCGTAATATTGAAGCACAGGTAACATGCACCCGAGAAAATCCGACCCCAGATCGCCGAACGAAAAACCATAGGTCGGGTCATGATCGTGAATCGCGTCCACCATTTCAACGACCGTTCCCGTAACAAGCGACATACTGGCGCCCAGCCAAACAGCGGTTACCGGCCCTACACCAGCATGTTGATAGATCTTGCGAATATCGTCGGCGCCTTTCTCCGAAGCGTAAAAATGGGCAGCTTTATCCACGTGCATTGCGTAGGGTGGATCGTTACTGATGTGAAATGGGACGCGGTCGGCGTATTGCCAAAAAAAGATATAATTCCCGAGATACGCACCGCCAATTTCTGCGAGCGGACCCCATGAGCCCCGCAGAATTCTTTCGAACTCGGTACGAGAAGCGCGCTCCATTCGATCGTGCTCCGAACCAACAGTCGTGTCCACATCTTGAGCATGGACGGCATGGTTAACAGAGGTAAATTGGAGAAAGAATAATCCGATGAGAAGAAAAAGTAACTGTTTATTCCGCATTTGCGGGTATATTCATTCAACTTTAGGGCCAAATAGTATTCACTATGGCAGGGCAAAATAACGAAAAAATTAAAGCTGGATAACTTCAGTGGCTATGCCCGCTCTCGGCATCCGACGAAACCAAACTTGTATGAATCGTCCCGGCTATTTGTTGTAATTCTTGCTGCTCGGCGTCGAGCGTGGCCTGGTCCGCTGCCTCATCCAGATTTTCTTCGTCAAGATCGTCAGTAATAAATCGATGGCTGGTTATAGTTAGACTGTCGTTTCGAGGGACGAAAACATAAACGATTTTACTCGTCACCTGCTCGTTCCCGTCATGCGATGGAACAGCTTCATAAAGTACAAGTTCGTTTGGCGTTGCCTGATCGAGTTCGCGGCCCTTTGATAGATTATAGGTCGTAATCGCAACAGAAGCCCGTTCCCAGTCGGCGGTGGGTACTGTAATTTCCGGCTTACCGGAAGGAGTGTCGAGCCGGACGGACGATGAACATCCTGCGACAGCAATCGAAAAAAAGACCGCGGAAACACCGATTATGCCTTTCATACAAAACCTCGCTTTGGCTCCCCTAAAAGGGAGCGGTATCTTATCGGCCAATCATTACAAATTCATGCCTTGCCTGCTTTTGCAATCATGAATTATGGGGCTTGTGAAAAAAGGTTAGCAGTTTTTATTCTTCTGCATCTTCGCTTATCTTTGCGTGAGGGTGTGACAAAATGATTCGAGCGGAATTGTTATAGTAAATCATTCTTTACTACTGTAAATATGCGCTTTCGTCAGATCAATTCACTGCTATTGCTTTGCGTACCACTGGCAATGCTCTTTATTTCGGGATGTTCCACTTCTCCGGATGATGGGCCACTCGTCTATAATCGGGAATATTCGGGGAATATCTCTGCATTGTTCGGCCCGGTGGGTGCGGAACGGACGAGCCTCGACGATGGATATGCTCCCCAATTTTACTGGCGTAATAGCACCGGCGCTCTTGATTCGCTTACCGGACAACGCGGCAAAATAGTGCTGCTGAATTTCTGGGCAACATGGTGTGCCTATTGCGTTCAGGAAATGCCGGAACTCCAAGCTATTTTTCAGGAAATGGCCGATAGCGTTGTGGTAATCGGCGTATCTATCGATGATAACGGCGATGTATTCAGCAAAGTTAGCAATTACTGCAGGAGCAATAATTATACGTATCAAATGGTCGTCGACTCGAACTTCACGATTTACTATCACTACTTCCTTAGCGAAGGCATTCCTCAATCTTTCGTAATTGACGCAAACGGCAATATCGGCCCCGTCATATCCGGCGAACAATCGAAGGCTTCTTTCATTCAAGCCATAGAAGCAGCGAAGTAAGAATTCTATCTAATAAGAACAAACTCCCCTGTCACAAATCCGCGACCATCGGCTCCATTTAAAAGGGAGCCGCCATCGAGCGAGATAATACTATAGTGATAGGTGCCGCTTGCAAACGGTGGGTTAAATAGCACAAAACTGTTTTCTTCAGCTTGGACCACCGTTTTTATTTCCGAATAGACGGTCGATCCTACTGCATTATAAATAGCAAGACGTAGCCCTCCCGCCCTCGTCGCTTTGAACGGAATATTAACCGATTCTCCTTTCGAGAGATCGACAGGATTTGGATTTATTGGCATTGCTGCCGGAGCAATTCCATCCTGTAATGAGAAGTTGGAGCCCAACTGCATGAATCGGAAAAGAAGCGAATCGCCGCACGCGAAGTTCAACGCGATTGTCCCGGTATCTGAAACAGCTCCGAGCACGCATTTACCAAAATTGCGATCGCTATTATTGAGAGAAAAATCTGAAATATGGAAATCGGTACGATCGGAATCCGAAAGCGTGATTCGAAATTGAATGCTCACCATTGGCTTCGTCGAGTCGAGCGAAAGATTCACTCCTCTGATTTGAATTGGGAGTAACGCAAATTTTCCTGGTCGGACTTCGGTAGGCGGTACAACACTTGCATTCGGAATGCTCGTCGATGCCGTTGATGGAAGCGGCGTCATAATATCGCCATTGTATTCCAACGTAATACTCAATTCGTTCAGGCCTTTATTCGTAATCATGCGGCTCGGAATAATGACTACCGAAACAATATCTCCGGGCATCACGGACGCATTACTGCATACAGCCTTAAAGGAAACCGTATCGGTCGGTGTTGCGAAACCGGAAAGAGAAATGGTCCTAATTTGTTGGGTATCTGCGTCGCTTTTGACAATAAGACTATCATACACCGCGCCCGACACATTCGGCATATAACGAACTTGCATGTTATAACTTTGCCCAGGCAAAATATCAAGCGGAGCGTTCGGTGCATTCAGTACAATAAAATTTCTGCCGAACGACAGTGAATCGGTAATGTGTAGTGTATCACAGCCGAGATTGCGAACGGGAATTGTTAGGTCCTGCTCGCTGCAAAATGCGATCGTACCAAAATTT
>DASZLH010000164.1:0-4598 GCA_035552495.1 Kapaibacterium sp. (SeqCode)
GATCGATGCGAGTGACTTCCTGCCAGATTTTCGAGCCGTCACTGGAGGCGAAATACTTCTCTTCACGGACCGAACGCAAGTTCGAGTTAAGCTGCAATTTATTGCCACCGATAGATGCCGTAGCACCCAGCGCATGCATATCGAGCAGAAATTGCGCGCGATCTTTAAAAGAAATTTCGAATGGGTTTTTCTTGATCGGAGTCTTCCATTCCGAAATAACAGGATCGACTGGAGCGAGATCGAGCGGGATCGTCTGTAGCTTCGAATTATTTTCCGCTATCGCTATGGCCTCCGCTAACGTGATCTTTCCATTCGGAAGATCGACGCTGCGCGTTGCCGCGAAACCCCACGTTCCATTTTTAATCACACGTATGCCCATACCGTATGACTCCGAATCCGAAAGACCGGTCACGATATTATCGCGTGCGCTCACGGATTCGGAGAGCATTCGGACGAGCCGAACGTCGCAGTATGTTGCGCCGAGCGTTTTCGCTTGCGCGATCAGTGCATCGGCTAAGTCCTGCTCGGATTTCGCTGGTTTACTAAGCGAGGTTCCACTTGCCGGAACTACCCGCCGCATTTCGCGGGCGGCTAATCGGTCGATGCCGGAGAGCGATAACGCTCCGCCGGCAAGAACTCCTTTTAAAAATATTCGTCTGTCCATGAGATTATTCCAGTGCGAGATTATTCCATCCGTGGAAGTTATTCCATTTGTGGGGGCTTATTCCATCTGTGGAGAGTATTCCATACGGGGCCGCAAGATTTTCGCGAGGTCCATGCGGGACTTTCGAAAGCGTGCCTGCATCGCTCGAAACGGTAAATTAAATTGCGCAGCAACTTCCTCCATGCTCAGTCCTCCGAAATAATACAAGTCAAGTTCCGATTGCTGCTGCGGAGTTAGCTGGAGCATCGCACGACGAACTTCCTGTCGTGTTTCCTTGACATCGATCTCCACTTCGGGCGTACGATGATCGGGGTCCTCGATCTGATGGTCCGGCCCATCCGGATCGTCGAATTCGGCCGGCGGAGCGATCGGCTCGTAGCGCTTGCCTCGCCGGAGCCGGTCAATCGCCCGATTTTTTGCCAGGCCATTGATCCAGGAACCGGGGCTTTGAATCGTCGCAAGCAACGTTTTCAGCTCGCCACTTTCCGCTTTTTCCCACACGGCAAAGAATACATCCTGCAAAACATCATACGGTTCGTCCCGATCGCCAAGGATTTGAAACAGCTTATAATAAAGTTTCTTGGCCATGCGCTGATACAACTCATTAAAAGCGATTTCGGAACGATCGAGCGCGACCTGCTCGAATAAGATTGCTTCACGGTCCCGGACTTTAGTGCTAAAGGAAGTTTCAGCAGTCTTACGGAGAATCGTGCTTACGGAAGCACTCTCGATGCTCGAAGGACTGCTAAAGCCCGAAGCAACAAACGAATTATGGTGAAAATTGGACGAGACTATATTATCCGCTGAATCGGAAATTTCGTGGCTCGTGCTGGAAATCAGGGTTTCCAAGTTAAATTCAGGGAAAACGATGCTCTTGAGGGATACTATTACTCGCAGTGGGATGTGCCTATTACCCAAAGGCGTACGAATTTACAACATCTTGCCGTGGCAAGCAAGTTCAATTGGCAAAAAAGAAAGGGCTTGCAAGAATCATTTTCTCCAAACCCTTCGAATTTCCCTGTTTTACGATTATCACGAACCACTAAGGCTACCCTGATAAATTGAAATCATCGCGCCCTGCGGATCTTTGATCATCGCAAACCGGCCCATGTTCGGGATATCCTGCGGACCCATGATCTCCGTTACTCCCAGTGATTTCGCTTTTGCGCACATTGCGTCGCAATTCTCGACCATCACATACCCCGCCCAGCTCGGCGGCATCGGTCCCCACTCGGGCTTGATCTGCATCATACCGCCGATATGCCGTTCGCCGTTCGTCCATTCCGTGTATTCCGGCGAAATGACTGTCCCCCATCCGAAGAGCCCCGTATAAAACGCTCGGACTTTGTCGGTATTGTTGACATATACTTCGCACCAGCAGAAGGCACCCGGTTCATCCATAATGCCAGCGCCTTTATGCTGTTTCGCTTCCCACAGTTGGATCATCGCGCCTTCCGGGTCCTTGACGACGGCCATGCGGCCTGCGTCCATGACATCGAACGGCTCCATCGCCAGCGTTCCACCGAGCGATTTTGCTTTCGCGGCACTTTCATCGGCGCTCTTGACACTCACATAATAATTCCAATGCGGCGGCACGCCGCGTTCCATTTGTGCTTTGTCCATTCCATAAAGCGCACCGACGAATTCTCCTTTGTACTTGAGCATCGTGTAAAACTGATCGGGACCCATCGGCGTGTCCTCTGCTTCCCAGCCAAACAGACTGGTATAGAATTTCTTCGCGGCCGCCGGATCGGACGTCACCAGTTCGAACCATGAAAAATCTCCCGGCTTAACGGTTACTTTCGGCATATCTTTTTGATGATTGATGAAAAATGATTTGTAAGTTATTGTCCGCTTCAAAAGAAACAGGTCATCACAAAAATACGAACGAGTTACCGGGGAGTGCCGAGATGTCAGGATAATCCCTCGACCGCAAATAGTGTTGGGAAGTTGTTCATGAAGGGCCGCTTCCTCTCTAAGTTCCCACTGAAATTCCGGCTAAGCCCTTATTTTCAACAACGTACAGTTTTGCGAAAACACGGGGAAGGAAATCTTATTCGTCTCCAATGATAACGAGCTTTGCGGCTTTGCCTTGTACCGCGTCGCCTGCATCGTTTTTGCCGGTCACATAATAGAGGTACATTCCGCTGGGTATGATCTTGCCTCGATCGTCACGCATATCCCAGATTGCTCCGCCTTGCCGCGCCGTTGTCGAGACGTGACGGATAAACCGCATGTTGAGCGTGTAGATATTGATGTCGGCCTGCGCGGTCAGACGCGCGAAGGTGATCTGCCCATCGCTGTGCTTTGCCGGGTTTGGATAGACCATAACATTATCGAGCGTCGGCTCCGTAAACGAAACTCCCGCGCAATCGCCCTCGCTCATATCGAGCGGTGTATTGCGAACGTTCGTGATATTACTCACGCACAACACGAACGGCACACCGAGCGCAACGAAGGACGTACCCGGAGCAAGATCGATATAGAGCGCGTCCACATTCGCTGAATCCCGATAGACGCGCGCGAGTCTGCCATACGGCGAGAGCGTATAATGCGAAACATCGAGCGCATCGTCGGCGGGCTGCTCGTTAAAGATGACATGAATGCGCTGGCCGCTTTCGCCAGTCTCGAATGTCCATCGCACAATATAGAATCGGTCGGGAAGAGTATCTGGCGTTACATCGAACGCAACACTATGCATGGTATCGAACGGCGAATTAAATGCATCCCGTAGTTCGAACGAATGTACGCGCGCGAAGTGTGCGCCGATACTGAGCGGCCGACCGAAAGAAATCACGATTGCACTATCTTCCGCAACATTCGTCGAAGATGGCGTGAGCGAATCATCGACAAGGATTGCGCCGCCCGTAAGCGCGTTCGTGCGAATGATTTGCGACGTTGCGATCCGCAACGAACCGTGGCCGATGGAATCTACCCTCGTTAACCGCGGCATTGGATGCACAAACGCTCCCTGCGGATAGCAGAGCTGGCTTTCGGGAATTGCATAGTTTGGATCGTCCGCAGTTACAGAATAAAACAGCGTGTCGCCATTCGAGACGGTCGAATCGGTATAGTTTGGAGTCGTACTTGTTCCAATAAGATTATACGGTCCCTGAAATGCCGGCGCGCGGTAGATATTATAGAAAACGATGCCCGCGACCTGCCCCCAATCGAGATCGACGCGGTCTGTATCGCGCGGCGATACATTGAGTCCACCCACTGCGGGAGTTTGCGTAGCGTAATTATCGTCCTGCTCGAAAAAGCGGAGCGAGTCTCCCGCGACAAATCCAAATTCTCGCTTGCCGTTGCCATCGAAATCATACGCGATCGCTCCATTTGGGCTTGCCGAGACCGGATAATACCAAATTGGTTGCATCGCGCGCGATGCCGTATCGAATTCGAGAAGATAGAAGTTGGGAAAGAGTGAGAGCGTAAGGTCGTCACCACTTCGTCCGGTCACAGTATGTATCGCGCTGACGCTCGAAGAATAGGGAATGAACGACGATCCGCTTTGCGAAAGGAACGGCTTGGTATAATAAAAATGATCGAATGTAATCGTCTGAAATTTAAAGCCGCCGAGATTGCGGAGCACTTTTACATTCCAATAATTGACCGCATATTCACCGAGGGTATCTTCCGTCCCATACGTTGATTGCCACGCAAATGCAATATCGGGCTTGCCATCGCCATCGAAATCGCCAACAGTAACAAGGCTGCCAATAGCTTGCCCGCTGTTAGAATCGATATACACCGTGCGGAATCCGGTGGGATCGCTTGCATCGCGCGCAAAAATAATCAGGTCCGCATCGTTATCGAGCGTGATAAAATCCTGAACGCCATTACCTTGCAAATCGGCGTGAACATTGCTCGGCTCGACATAACTATTGCCAGGATTATTAAACGGATCGAGCGGCGAATTATTAGCCATTCGGCC
>DASZLH010000165.1:0-14342 GCA_035552495.1 Kapaibacterium sp. (SeqCode)
ATTATAGACGCCGGCCGCATAATATTTGATGGAATTCCAGATTGCCATTCGGGGAAAATCGGTGAAGATCAATTGGCAAAATTACGACAAACATAAGGCCGGCAGATGAGCCGGAAGATAATACAATCTTTTTTGGCACCGAATGCGTTTTCTGAAACTTGGACTATATTCAAAATTTCAGTTCTTAATTCCTATTTTAAGATTGCATATCATGACCATACGCCTGTTCGTCGCTTTAATATTTTCTTTTGCCGTTGCAATAGTGCTTCCATCGCTGCTGCATGCCCAGGATACAGTCGTCGTCCAAACGCTGACGTATGACTCCGTAGGCCGGGCCGGTGTTTATGATTTTCCCGATACCGGCAGTTTCGAGAAAGTGATCATGCAGTATAGTATGCGCTGCCATAATGGTCTCGTATCCAATTCGACGAACACCGAACAAGGATGCGGGCAATGGGATTACAATTGCGAAACCTATATTATCGATTCGGCACGGACCGACTCGGTAAAATTGAACGATAGCGGTTCCTATCAGAAGTGGCCGCAAAAATTCGAGATCATGTCGTTTGTTACTCCGTATGGTATCAATCTCGATATGAACGGAAAATCCGGACGGATGTGGGAATTCGACGTAACCGATTATTTGCCCATTATGAAAGGATGGAAGCGTCTCTCTATGGAGCGTGGTTCTGGCCAGGAAGATTTCGATATTAAGTTTTTATTTATTCGAGGCACTCCGGCTCGGAATGTTTTAGACATTCAGCAGATTTGGCCAATGACCGAGGAAAATTACCAGACTATTCAGTCGGATGCGCGTTACGAGCCGCGCGAAGTCTATCTTAATCCGTTGGCCAAGGGATTTAAGCTTCGTTCGTATATCACCGGTCACGGACAGCAAGGCGAGTTTACACCGGAAACGCATTATCTTTCGGTCAATGGAAAGAAATACGAACGGGTGGTCTGGAAAACATGCTCGGATAATCCAGTCTATCCGCAAGGCGGGACCTGGACCTACAATCGCGCGGGCTGGTGTCCCGGCGCGGCGACCGAACTTGGCGAATTCGAATTAACAGGCACTATCATACCGGGGGATTCCGTGAATATGGACTATGGAGTCGAAGGTGGCTCCGGCGATTCACGCTATGACCCATCGAATCAGTTAGTGAGTTATGGCCCCCCGAACTTCACGCTCGATGCCGCGATCATTGACATCGAGCGCCCCTCCGCACGCATTGCCTATGCGCGGATCAATCCGGCGTGCGATCTCCCGATCGTTGTCATCCGCAACAACGGTTCGCAGCCACTCACGTCGCTCCGAATGGAGTATTATGTCGATGGCGGTCCGCACCAAACCTATAATTGGACGGGCAGCCTCGCATTTCTGGATACGGAAGCCCTTGCGCTTCCCATCGACTCGCTCGCATTCTGGACAACGGCCACCTCGGGGAGTTTCCACGTAGATATTTCCCTGCCCAATGGAGGCACCGACCAATACGAACCGAACAATCATTATAGCTCACTCTTCTCAAAACCTCCGAGTTACACGGGGATTGTGGTCGTGAACCTTGCTACGAATAATAATCCAGACGACAATTATTACGAAGTGCGCGATATGTCCGGCAATACCATTTTTTCGAATGGCGGTTTCGATCCTACGACGTCCTATTACGATTCGCTGATCTTGCCCATTGGCTGTTATACTCTTCTCTTCCATGACGATGGCGAAGACGGCCTCTCCTATTGGGCCAACACCTCGCAGGGGAATGGCTCGCTTCGCATACGACAGACCTCGAAGACTGGAAAAATTCTTAAAACATTCAACGCCGATTTTGGCAAGATTATCGAGTATGACTTCTCTATCGTGCAGTCGTCGCTTGGGGTCCAGAACGCCGCAGTCCCGTATGAGCGTCTGACACTCTATCCGAATCCGGCCGTGAAGGAGATGAAAGTCGAATTCGAAGGATTTCCGCACGGAATGATTACGCTCACAATTGTCGACGAATCGGGCAGAAGTCTCCATTCGGAGCAGCGGTTTACCGATGCACTTGGCAACTTGAAAGCTTCCTTAGACCTTCAATCGCTCAGTAAAGGTAGCTATTTCCTCCGAATTGCGGACGGTACGAGTCAAACGGAGCGGCCGTTTGTCGTCGAATAGTGCCCAGAAGCCTATCGCTAAGCAAGCCCTCAAAGGAACCGAATAACAGCCCGATTTGTCTATTGGGCCTTCTGAGGGCATCGGGCCGAGGGAAATATGAAAGATGAAATATGAAAGATGAATTCAAATAAATTCTTCTTCATATTTCATCTTTCATATTTCATCTTTGCTATCAGCGCGGGAGTAACTCAGTTGGTAGAGTCACAGCCTTCCAAGCTGTTGGTCGCGGGTTCGAGTCCCGTCTCCCGCTCTTTGGAAAAAATATGAAACATGATGTGGGAAACTGGAATGAGTAATCATTCGCTTCACATCGATTTTTCATATTTCATACTTCATATTTCATATTTTCGGGCATGACGCCGCCAAAATTATGTGGAGATTGCGGGACGCAGATGGAGGTCAATCCAGATCTCTTCGCGATACCCGGCCTCGATGCGGTCGCTGGCTCCGACGGACAGCCAGCGGAGCTACGGTTCAATCTATCGCGGGCATTGCCGGTAACGGCGTATATCTGCCCGAATTGCGGACGGTTTAAGTTTATGTCGGCGATCATGCTGGGCAATGTGGAGGCCCAGCAGCCTTCGCGCCCGCAGGAACAGCCCACAGAAAAAGAAGTGTAGAGCAGAAAAAAAAGTTTATAACAGATTTTTTAGAAACGAAACGTTAGAACGGAAGAGCAATCATGCGAGACATCATTACACTCGAATGCACCGAATGCAAAATGCGAAATTATTCGGTGACAAAAAACAAACGCAAGCAGCCGGGCCGCGTAGAATACACCAAATTCTGCCCGCGCGATAATAAGCGTACGCTGCATAAAGAGACCAAGTAAGCAAGGAAGAATGATTAATTATGAACGATGAAGCTCAAAAGCTTTTTTTCATAATTCATCATTCATAATTCATAATTGCTATACGACAGTAGCTCAACTGGCAGAGCAGCGGTCTCCAAAACCGCAGGTTGGGGGTTCGATTCCCTCCTGTCGTGCTACGCTATGTGCTGCGAAGTGCTATCGGTGGTAGCACGGTAGAGCATTGTAGCACGTCAGCAATTTAGCATTAGCACGTCAGCACTTTTTACAATGGCAGAAACAACAGCAGTAGCGCAATCGGCATCCAAAGAGGGCGTTCAAAAAAAGTCCTTTACATTCTTTACCGATGTAGCGCGCGAAATGCGTAAGGTCAGTTGGCCGAAGCGCGAAGAACTTCAGGACGCAACCGTTATTACGCTGGTATTGTGCGTGCTGCTCGCGCTCTTTACGTTCGGCGTCGATAAAATCTTCGAAACGGTCATCCGTAGTATTTTCCGATTATTCTAAGCGCATTATCGGCGATCGCATCGTCAACGACGCGGTCACCCTCATTTTCAGAACCCGTTCACGGACGGCCTGCACGAGATCATTATGGCAGAACTTCAGGCAACTACAATGAAATGGTATGCGCTTCGGACCTACACCGGTCACGAAGCGAAGGTCAAGGCCTACATCGAAGACGAGGTCAAGCGCCGCGGCCTGGCCGAACTCGTCCCGGAAGTCGTGATCCCGAACGAAAAAGTATATGAGGTCCGCGAAGGCAAAAAACGGACGAAGACTAAGAGCTTCCTGCCCGGTTACATCCTCATCGAAGCTGCACTCGATAAAAAGCTGATCGACTTAATTCTCTCGGTCCCCGGTGTCGTTAGTTTTGTCGGACCGTCGAAGACCCAACCGACAGCGCTGCAACCCGATGAAATGCGACGCATTCTCGGTAAGGTCGAGGAAAAACGCGGCATCGAGTCGCCGGAAGTCCGCTACCATCTTGGCCAGCCGGTTAAAGTCATCGATGGACCGTTCTCCGGATTCGGCGCGCAGATCAAAGAGGTCAACGAAGATAAACAAAAGCTGAAGGTCGAAGTCTCGATCTTCGGACGTAAGACTCCGGTCGAGCTCGATTACACACAGGTCGAGGCGGAGTAACCGTTGGTTCCATACGGCTAATTAGTCTTATGGCGTTTAATCGAGTTTATCTTGCAATTAAGAATCGCGAGTTTGCCGCTTCGTTTCCATCGCATTCGATAGAAACGAAGTAGATGCCGCTCCGCAGGCCCTCGACCGAAATAATGTGCTCCCCTTTCTCGATCGTCGAAGGAATAGCTCGGACGCATTCTCCCAACATATTATAGATACTAAGATTGGCGTTCGTGTTTCTCGCCGCGCGGAGCTCAATCGTAGTCTCATTTGCATTGGTCGCAATCGAAACAATTTGCAGGATCGGCTCGCTATTCATAAATGCCCGCATCGTCGAATCGCCACATTGCTCGATCGTTAATATCGCGGGATCAGGGAGACCGGCAGTAACCGTGCAATCTTCGAAGACGGTGTCGTTCATTTGCAGGCTACCCAGTGAGTAGGTCGTCGAAATATTTCTCGAAAGATACGTATTGTAAATCAAATTTACAATATCGGTTTTAGCCGATAGATCCTCGCCATGTAAATGACGGACGACCATCGTTTCGGTATTCGATGTATGCGATTCGCGTTCAAGCGACCACGGCGGAAGTACCGAAAATGTTTGGAATGAAAGAAGATCGCTATCGAAGCTCATTTCGAACCGCACCGAGTCGAGTCCGTCCGAGCCCGGGATCCCATCGAGCAATCGCAGAGTGATCGTGGCATCCGTGCCGGCGGAAAGCGTGGCGGATTTCGCGCTATCGACCAACACATCGAAGCGTGCCGTCAGCCTCGATGGAGGTATGCCGGAAATTAAACGCACGGTATCGTACAAGTTCTGTCCGTTCACCAGAAACGTCAGATAAAGCGCGCCGGTATCTGTCATTCCATGGAGTGGCACGTAGGAAATAGGTATCGGGAGAGTGCCGCTAATTTGCCGGGGCACTGTGTCCGGTAATAACAAGATGAATCGATCGGAAGGCTCAACCGAGGCGGATATCCATTCAGCCGGCGTGCAGTCGTTCAGATAAACAAGGTACAACGATGTATCGATATTCCCGCACGCCGATGACGGAAGGTGTAGCTCGTTCGTCGAGGCAACTGGCGCTGGAAATCTACCGCCATCGTACTGCGTGGAATCCCCGACATAGCGCCAAAGGTAGTCTTGCTTCCCAGAAGTAGTATCGCCTCCCGCAAACACGTATGTTCCTTTGACATAAAACCGGGTATCCCTAATGTTAGAAGGGCCGGAATTGCCGTTGATGTCGAGAAGTGGAGTCCAGGTATGCCCATCGGCGGACCACCATATTCCTTGCGCTGTTTGTCCCGAGAACGATACAGTCTGCGTGTAATATTGATGGCAGGAGCCTTCCCGCGTAGTCCCCGTTGTGGCAAGTGTGGTGTTCGGTACCGGATCGAAGCGAACTCCTTCATCCGAAGATACTGAGAGCTTATCGCCTGTTTCGGAGTATGCAAGAATGAGATTATTATCGATATCGGCCAATGGCTGCCAGGTTTCTTCGGGGGGGTAATCCACAAATTGCCAGGTGAATCCTCCGTCCGATGTGCGCAGCGCAATGCCGCCTCTCGTCGTAACGACTCCGGTATCGTCGTTCAGGAATGCGTAGCCATTAATATTCTGATTTCGTCGAAATACGATCCAGGAACTGCCCTCATCCGTCGAATAGCACGAAGTGCCCCCGATACTTCCCCATCCGGAAAGCAAGAGCAAATGCTTTTGCGGGCGATACAGTATCGCCGTTCCGCTCTCGGTGGGCGTCGTGAGACTTGTCCACGTCATTCCGCCATCGGTCGTTTTATAACAGGAGACCCCGCCGCTATTCAGAGAATTGGAAAACCAACCAGTCAGCGAGTCCTTGAACGTAAAATCGGATGCGACAAAATTATTATTGTTCGCCGATACTGCATTCCAGGTGTTCCCGCCATCGGTCGTCCGGTACAGCATGCCGGGATTCCCGTCCGTCGCTACAAAGCCAATACGTGGCGGCCCCGGCAGATCGAGAAAATAGACTGTCTTAATATTCGAAAACGGCGCGAGAGGCTGCCACAACTTTTCCTGGATCTGCGCGTGCGCCACGCCAATTCCGGAAATAAGAAAAATTACAAGCTGGACCGCGTGCTTCATGACATACTATCAACTTCGAATATCCGAGAAAGTTACACTCGATCCGGAATTCTCATCCATTCGGAATGCTTATAATCCCATCTACAACTATTCCATGTCACGTCTCGCAATCTGCACTTTACTTTTATCGATTTTTTTTGTCGGAAGTTCGCGATTGTTTGCGCAAGGGTATCGCGGTCACGATTTTTGGGTCTGCTTTCCTCAAAATGCAGTTGAGGAGGATGGCAAGGTCCTCTCGCAATCGTTGTATATTGCGGCGGAGTCGAATGCCAAGGGACAAATAGTAAACAGCATGGACGGCTCCGAACAGCCGTTCTCGGTCGGAGCCGGCGCTTCCACGTCCGTTGATGTCGATACGCTGCTTCAAATTACTTCGAGTGGCTGCAAAAGCCCTTTAAAGGGGCTTTTGCAAGTTGGGAAACAATCGCTGCATATTACAAGCGACCATGATATTACGCTCTACGTAGTCTCGCACCGGCCTTCGAGTACCGATAGTTATGCAGCAATCCCAATGCAAATGCTGGGTGAGGGCTACATGGCGGCAGGATATGCTCCGCTTCAATCCGGTAGTGTGGCATTTACATCTCAAGCGGATATGATCGCTACGGAAGATAACACGCTCGTTACCGTTCATCTCTCTGCGGCAACGAAAGATAGTATGCCTGCCGGTAGGACCGTAATGCTGGTGCTAAATCGCGGTGAGACGGTCCAATTCCAAAGCGCGCCGAGCGTTGGCACTCCGAGCGTAGGCGCGCCAAGCGTAGGCGCGCCAAGCGTAGGCGCGCCAAGCGATACGGAAAAAGATAGATTAGATTTAACCGGAAGCACCATCTCTGCCTCTAAACCGATCGCATTCTTTACTGGTCATACCTGTGCCCAAATTCCATCCGATATTTATTACTGCGATATGCTGGTGGAAATGGAGCCACCGATGGACGATTGGGGCACATCGTTCATCGTCCCGAAATTTGCGGAAAAAGATTGTTCGGTTGTACGTATTATTGCAGGTCAGGACTCGACCGATGTAATACTGGATGGCGTCCGGATCGCGCAGCTTTCCAAAGGCGGATTTTGCGAAGTCGATACGCTCCATCATGACGCTATTATTCAGACTTCGAAGCCAGCGCTTGTAGCTCAATATGCGACGAGCTCCCAAGCCGACGTTCAGAAAGTGGGCGATCCCTTTTTGCTATTCGTTATTCCAAACAATCGATTTATTCCGGAAGTAACGACGGTATCGGTAGTGGAGGGAGGCTTCAGCCATTACCTGAATGTTGTCGTCCCCGATTCCGGCTTGGCCACACTTAATATCGATGGTGCATTCGCGGCATCGGGGAAGTTAGCTAATGGCAGTTCTGTAATATCGAAGCGCATCGCACCGAGGGCGGGTTCACCCGCTCACTACTCTATTGTAACATTAAAGGTGCTGCCAGGGCGCCACCTTGTGCGATGCTCCGCCCCCATTGCCGTATATTCGTATGGCTTCGGACTATACACCAATGCGTTCGACTCCTACGGCCATGCCTGCGGCCAGCGATTGGACGCTCAGTAAAAATACACAGTACGTTAGAACTTAGCACTTAGGACTTCTCCCCATGCTCGAAGACTTAAAAAAATATTTCGGGTTTTCCGAATTTCGTCCGCTGCAGCGCGAGATCGTCGAAGCGGTGATGGCGAAGAACGATGTCTTCGCGCTCATGCCGACGGGCGCGGGAAAATCGCTATGCTTCCAACTTCCGGCCGCAATGCAGGATGGAATCACCATCGTCATAAGCCCGCTCATTGCGCTAATGAAGGACCAGGTCGATGGACTGAATGCCGCCGGAATTCCTGCCACGTATTTGAATAGTTCGCTCATCGGCAGCGAGATTTCTGCTCGTGTGCGCGGCCTTCGGGAAGGCGCGTACAAGTTACTCTATATTGCGCCGGAGCGATTCCCAGTCCCCGGTTTTCTCGATTTTTTGCAGACGCTCAATGTCTCGATGTGCGTCGTCGATGAAGCGCACTGCATCAGCGAGTGGGGCCACGATTTCCGCGAGGACTATCGCAACCTACGCTTGCTTCGAGACCGCTTCCCCGCTGCTCCGATCATGGCCGTAACCGCCACTGCGACCGAGCGCGTCCTTGCAGACATTCTCGATCAGCTCCAGCTTCGCGCCGATACCAAAATATTTCGGGCAAGCTTCGACCGAACGAACCTGATGTATCAGGTGTGGCCCAAGCGGGGAGCCATGCAGCAGCTCACCGGCTATCTCGATCGGAAAAAAGGCGAGTCGGGCATTATCTATTGCCTGAGCCGAGATAGTACCGAACGAATGGCCGCCTCGCTCACAGCACACGGCCACAATGCGATGCCTTACCATGCCGGCCTGGAAAAAGAAGTGCGATCGCATACGCAGGAATTATTCGATCGCGACAAGGTCGATATTATTTGCGCGACGATTGCTTTCGGCATGGGCATCGATAAGCCGAATGTTCGCTTCGTCATCCATTACGATCTTCCGAAAAGTATCCCAGCCTATTATCAGGAAACGGGCCGTGCCGGCCGCGATGGACTTGCGAGCGATTGCATTCTCTTCTACCAAAATGGCGACCGGCAAAAGCACATGCGCTTCTTCGATGAGAAGCCGCCGGAAGAACGCGTCCGCGCGATTGAAGAATTGGATAAGTTGGTCGATCTTGCCGAAACCCAGTTCTGCCGCCGCACCGCGCTGCTCGGCTATTTTGGCGAGCACTATCACGCAGCAAATTGCGGCTCGTGCGATAATTGCCTTTCCAATCAATCGCTCGAATCGTTCGATGGCACGCGCATCGCGCAGATGTTTCTATCCTGCGTTGCACGAGTGGACCAGCGGTTCGGGCAGTCGCATATTATTGCAATTCTGCGCGGCTCGGAGAGCGAAAAGGTGATGGACTACAGTCATCACAAACTGTCCACATATGCTATCGGTAAAGATTACTCGACCGAAGAATGGCGGCATTATGCCAATGAGTTTCGGCGGCAAGGTCTTGTGGTTCAGGACCATAAGCAGTATAGCGTTCTCAAAATCACCCGCAAAGGCTGGAGCGTGTTGAAGAATGAACTTGCAATTACCGTCAATCGTCCGAAACATATCGAGCGTATCGCTCGTGAAGCTGTCGAGCTGCCACCCGTGAGTCTCGCGTTATTCGAAGAACTGCGAAAACTTCGCCGCGAACTCGCCGAGAAGCAAAACGTGCCGCCCTACGTTATCTTCAACGATTACACGCTGAAGGAAATCGCCGCGCGCGTCCCGACCGATGGTCCGCAATTTCTTACGATTTCCGGCGTTGGCGAAGTAAAGGCAAAACAATATGGAGTGGAATTTCTGCGCCTCATTCGAAATTATCGCAGCGAACACCCGGAGATCGCTCCGATGACGGAAATCCACCACACACCGCGAGAAGCAAAAGGTGGTGACAGCGCGTATGAGACGCTCGCATTGTTTCGCAAAGGTCACGGCCCAAAGAAGATCGCGGAACTTCGCGGATTAGCAATCAGCACCGTTAGTAGTCACTTAGCATCGCTCATTCAGAATGGCGACATCGAGTCGCTGGACATGCTCGTAAGTGAAGATAAGATCGAGCCCATTCGCGCTGCATTTGCAAAAGTTGGATATGCGACGTTAACGCAGATCAAAGAACATCTCGGCGATTCTTACTCCTTCGAAGAGCTTCGCTTCGTGCGCGCCTACGATGAGCACCATCGGGATCCGCGTGTATAGTAAAATCTTCCAAGAAGCCGGTGGCGTGCTGAGCACACCTATCACATTCGAAAGCGCGTCCAGGAGCCTTCGGCAAAGAAGAGCCCGACGCGCAGCAATACAAGCCGAATCGGGAAATTGAAGAGATGCCCCGATATATCGAACACAAATACGGCGAGGACGATGACGAGCGCCCAGAATTTCCACTCTTTGAGTAATCCCGACGGTTTCATATCTACTCCTTTTATTTTCAACCAACAACCATCTACAATATTAAGCCGCAGCCGTTACGCGATGATTAGCGCCGTGTAAACCTTTGGTAATGTTTCGGGTTGCGGGCAGTAACTGGACGGGAAGAATCTCGCGCCGGTAGGCTTTCAAATCAATTATATGGTAAAAATATCCGGTGCTGCGCTCCTCCGGGTAGACTGCTCCGGCGCTATTCAGACACGTAATCTCGTGTCGCGCATATTCTCCGGTGAAATGTATGTGCCCATGCAGCACGAGATCGACTCCGATCTGCTCGAAGAGTTTCAGGATGTGCCGCTTGCCATGCAGCTTGAGGGTCCGCTGTTCGAGCAACGCGACGAGTCCGCCACCGGTAATACCATCGGCAATCGTCAGATGAGAAATATCTTTTCGCCGAAAAAGATGGTGATGCAGCAGCACGATGCGTTCCGTTGCAGTTTCCCATGCATGGTGCTTGGTAAGTTCAATAATATTGGCACGTGCCGGTTTTGCGATTTCACCATTCGAGCCGACCGGATTTTCGATGAACGCATGCCGCGCGATCGAGTTGATCCCAAGAAAGCAAACATTGCGAAGACGTTTCAGGAACGGGTAGCCCGAGCCATCTTCTACAATGGCTCCGGCAAAGAGCTCCGCAAACGTGTCCTGAAAAATCGCGAGTTTCTCATTGTAGTCACACCGCTTGCACCGGTCTGGAAAATTCAGCAGTTCTTCGGCGAGATGCGGGCCGCCATAAATGTCATGGTTACCCGGGACGACCGTCAGCTTGCTGCTGCTGAGGATACCGAGCGATTCAAAAAGGCGCCGGATTGCCCGAAGGTCACGGGCATTTCCATTGCTGGTCAGGTCGCCGGTGATAACGATATGGTCGGCCGATTGGCGGCCAATGGCATCTTCGAGCGCCCTTCGCAGCCTAAGCAGGTGCTGCGGATGATACTTCAGATTAATATGTGGGTCGGAAAAATGTGCGATCCGCATTCCCCACTTGTAACAAACTCATTCCGGCGATTGTGACACCGGCAGAATAGGGTTGTGTTATATATAGATTAAGAAATTGTTTGTCAGACTCCTCAAAAACTCACTGTTGAAATGTGGCAAATGCTCCTGGGTAGAATTCTATCATGGAATTCGAACGTTGTCATTGCCCTCAATACCATAATATCGTTTGAAATCAACTCAAAAGCGCATTTCGCTTTCTAAACCCCGTTCTCGCGTAACTCCATCGCGAGGTGCCGGTAGTATTTCCGTTTCAAAATACGCGGGGCCGGAGGAGATTGCCAGCGTCGATGTTCAGTCGCGGACGTATCCAAACGGCTTGCGCGTCGTTAGCGAGCATGTGACTGGCTCCTCGTCGCTTGCGATCGGGCTTTGGGTAAAGGCCGGTTCGCGACACGAAACAGCACGCCTAGCCGGCATCGCGCATTTCATCGAGCATGTTGTCTTCAAAGGTACGGCGGGGCGCTCGATGCGGGAGATCATGCGGTCGATCGAATCGCGCGGTGGCTATCTCAATGCGTTCACGACAAAGGAACATACCTGCTTTTATACCTGGACTCGCACCGCGCATCTGGAAGAATCGGTCTCGGTGCTCTTCGATCTTGCGACACAGCCTAAATTTTCGGAAGCGGACATCGAGCGCGAAAAGGGAGTGATCATCGAAGAGATCAACGGACTCGAAGACGAGCCGGACGAAATGGTCTTCGATTTTTTCGAGCGAGAAATATTTGGAAATCACCCGCTTGCAAGGCCAATCATTGGCACTTCGGAAACTGTCCAGCGCATTACCCGAGCCTCGCTTCTCAAATTTCACCAGAAACATTACCGCGCGCGGGATATCGTCATCGTGGCGAGCGGCTCGCACGATCACGATCTGCTCTTTCGCGCGATCGACCGTGCCGTCAAACATTTGCCGCCGCATGGACCGCGACCGGAAATTATACTCCCGCGATTTCCGCGCCGAACAAAACCCGAGCATCATTTCTCGCGGGAGTCCGGGCAGCAAGCGCACATCATTTTAGGACGCCGCGCTCCGGGGATTCACTCGCGCGATCATCTGGCTATCACCGCGCTCGTTACATTGGCCGGGGTCGGTATGAGCAGCCGGCTGAATCTCCGTCTTCGTGAAGAACTGGGACTTGCATACGATGCAATGGCATTCTACTCGCCATTCGAAGATGTGGGAGCGGTCGGATTTTACATTGCAACCGCCATCGAGAACCGCGAGCGGACCGTCCGCGAATTGCGCAAGATCGCGCGCGGGCTTATTACGCGACCCGTTTCAAAAGTAGAACTCGAACATACGAAAGAGCAAATGATAGGAGGCCTGGTGCTGCCCCTCGAATCGATCACCAACCGAATGATGCGCACCGCGCAGAACGAACTCTATTACGGCGACTACAAACCGGTCGAGCACGACATCGAGCGTATCGCGAGCCTCACCGTCGAAGATATTCGGGATCAGGCCGCGAAATTATTCTCGGACGAGCGCGCGCTTACACTCGTCAGTGTGGTCCCGGAACCAGAAAAAGAGAATTGATATTGAGCCATTCCTCATCACTGTTTATTCCCAAAGGCGCTCTCGTAACATGAATTAATTATTGCTTCATGCGTTTACGAGTAATCAACGCTGCGTTATGAAACAGTCTCAAATTCTTTTTGCATTTTTTACACTTGCTTTGGTGTGCATTTCAGGCTGCACAACTAACACCACTGTTACAGAAGTTCAGCCTGCGAGTACCGGAAGAATTACAGGAAATGTGTTCCTTTATGAGATGGATGGTTCACCATCGAAGTCTTATGACGGGGTTAAGGTTAATATCATAGGGACAAATATTAATGCTGTCAGCGATTCGAGCGGCTATTTTGTGCTCGATAGTGTGCCTGCCGGTTATTATTCCATTCGTTTTTCAAAACCGGGATTTAGTGATTATATTTTCGGATCTTTTGAGTTCGTTGGTGCAGGAACACTTCGTACCTCGAGGACGGGAGAACTTAACAGGATCGTTAATTGGATAACGACAATTCCACAACCTACAATAACGAAACAAACTTACGGTCTTGATACTTACTTTGTGCTGACTTTCGATCCCCCTTCCATTTCCGTATTGGATTCAACAGGGAGGCCTCCTTCGGTACTTACTGGATTTTATTACGTGGGTTTTGTCGGTACGAAGCCTGTTGTGAATTATAGTGATACTTCTAGTTTTTTCTATGTAAACTCCGCATTGTTGACTGGTTTGGGTTTTTCGTTTAAGCCTAGCAATAGAATATACAGTGGTGATACTATTTACCTAGTTGTCTACCCAAACTCTTATTCTTCAAATTACAAATTCCAATATTATGAAGGAGATACATCGAAAATTGAATACACTGGGCTCGGTCCCTCATCAAATACTTTGAAAATTGTCCTCCCATGACCTATTCTATTTTGTAAAAAGACTTGAGAATGAGATCGATTCCTATCATGTCAAGAATATTTATCTTTATAATTGGCCTTCTTGTATTGGTCTCGCACATAGCATTTGGACAAGTACTTTTTCGTTCTCCCTTACCGGGCGGTATTTTGCAAGTGCATGGAGATAGTGCGGAACTTCATCTCCATGCTTCGCTCGCCAATGGCTACGACCATTTTCTCTGCAAACTAAGTTCGGACCGCGATACAACGTCCCCTACATTCGGCCGGATTCCTGTTACGAATAATAATGGTATTGTCGATACAGTTTTTTGGGTCCCAAAATCCCTGCGCGATTATACGTTATTGTGGTGGGCCGATTCGAGCGGCGATACGAGCTTTGGGATGATCTCTCAATTGACTCCAGGCCATATAATCGGGATTGCAGGGCAATCCAACGCGCAGGGTAATTGCTGGGAAATGCTCGAACAGGCCAATGGCGATATTCGTATGCTGATCGATGACATCGCCTGGAAGCCAGCGCGCGAGCCAACCGATGGCGCCGGTGGCGGACCCTGGATCGTGATGGCTAATCTGCTTTACGCAGCGATCGGCGATACCCTGCCAATCGGGATCGTCAATACGGCGGTCGGCGGATCGAGCCTGACATTTCCTATCACATACGGACAATGGCTTCGAAATCCCGAGGCGCCAGAAGATACTTCGATCTATGGCCACGCACTTCACCGGTT